>ONQH01000038.1 GCA_900319885.1 Candidatus Avelusimicrobium ruminicola | reverse complement strand
GATTGGTTGTTAGCGTATAGCGACAACGACGGGTACGATATTATTTTTATGGGGCCTCCATACCGCGATATTAACAACAAAATGCTCGCGTTTTCGGAGCCTTCCTTAAAGAACGTGGCTGAGGCTAAATTGCTGGCCCCGCAAGGGCTCTTGGTAATTCAAACCCATAAGACGGAAGTGTTTGCTATTCCGCAGAGTTTGGAAGTTTTCCGCACGGAAAAATACGGTGATACGTTGGTGCGCTTTTTGCGCCACGCACAGGAGAAAAAAGATGTACAGTGATGTGCGCGAACTTAATTTTTCAAAGATTAAAACCTACAAAGAGTGTCCGCTTCTCTATAAATACAAATATATAGAAGATAAACGCGAAGGGTTAACGCCGGCTTCTTCGTTGGGGGTGTCTATCCACCGCGCGTTGGATGCCTATCATGCAAGCAGTAATGACCCGTCGGAGTTATTAGCTTATTACGATGATTGCTGGTTGGGGGCCGGGTACAGCAGTGCCGGGGAACAGATGGAGTGGTACTTAAAGGGCCAAAAAATGATGGAAGATTATGCCCAGGCCGAATATGAACGTAAAACTACGGTAGATAGCACTGAGCGGGAGTTTATTTTTGAGCAAGATGGGTGGACCTTCCGCGGAAAAATCGACCGCATTGATAAGCACCCGGATGGTTCGTGGGAAGTGATTGACTATAAAACGGGAACGGATGTGGATTTAAGTATCCCGGTGACTGATTCGTTGCAATTAGGTATTTATTCTGTGGGGGCCCGCCGTGCCTGGAATATGCAAAAAGGCAAAGTAACCTATTACTTTACAGCCTTTAATCAAACGCAGAGTGCGCCGTTTGAGGCCTTTGACGAACAAAAAATTTTGAACACATTTATAGAAGTAGGCAAACAAATAGAAGCCGGGCATTTTGAGCCAAACCCGGCCCATTGTGAAGCCTGTGCCTTTCGGGGAACGTGTCCCTCTTCGTGCTGCAAAGAAGAAACCCCGGCGTAATTTATGGATCATTTTTTATTAGCATTTCTACTTAGTTTTGCGGCCGGTGCCGCCAGTGCGGTAGGCGGGATTTGTTCCTTTTTTATTAAAAAAGAAAATTTGTCCGCTTTGGCCATTGGTTTGGGGTTTTCGGCCGGGGTCATGCTGTATGTTTCGTTTATGGAAATTTTGCCGCATGCCCAAAACGCTTTAAGTATCCTCTACACAGAGGCCAAAGGCTCTTGGTTAGCGGTAGGGTTGTTCTTTGTGGGGATTGCAATTGCTTGGGGGGTGGACCGTTGTTTGCCGCCTTTACACGTCAAAGAGGAGTCCTTTAGTCAGTCGGCCAAACTCAAGCAAACCGGTCTGTTTACCGCATTCGCCCTAACACTTCATAACTTTCCGGAAGGGCTGGCGACGTTTTTCTCGGCAATGGATAGTGTAACACTGGGGTTCTCCATTGCTTTAGCGGTGGCTATTCACAATATTCCGGAAGGAATAGCCGTAGCGTTGCCGATTTATCATTCTACGGGCAGTCGCAGTAAGGCCTTTTGGGCCAGTGCCGCCAGCGGCATGGCGGAGCCGGTAGGGGCCGTGGTAGGATATTTGATTTTGCACGCGGTGTTGCAAGAGGCCGTGCTGGGTGTTTTGTTTGCGTTAGTAGCCGGGATTATGGTGTATTTGGCGTTGGATGAATTGTTACCTACCGCGCACGATTACGGACATGGACATCAGGTAATTAGTGGGGTAATTGGCGGGATGCTGCTGATGGCGCTGGTGCTATTGGTTTTCTAATAAAAAACTCCCCCGTGAGGGGGAGTTCTTCTTTATAGCCTTTATTTACATTTGAGCAATCATAAAAGAGATAATCATCCCCAGTGTGTAACTGGTGACGTTGGTCACAATACTTAACAAACCGGCGTCTTTTAGTGTGATGTCCTTGCGGTTAATAAGGCGTATGAGCAGGGCTTCCAGCACAACACCAAATAGCCACCATAAAGCACTTTGGGCCACATGATGCACCAGAAAACCCCACGTAATAAGGGCCGTAATGACATTGGCAATTGCTACCCCGTAGAGGATTGTAAAGCGTTTTTTGGTATATAAAATGAAGGCCGCGGCACACAAAAGTTCCAAAGTTAGAATCAGCAACAAGGCTCCCCAGGCTTGCGGACGTGCCCATAACGATTCTTGCGGGGGGGTATCCACCGGCTGTACCGATAAATTATCCTGGTTAACGTAGACGTTAAACTTGTGGATGAGTTGATTGTCCAACTCAAAAATATTGCTTACCCGGGTGGAGTCGTCCTCAAACGAGATAATCAAACGGCAGTAAGGTTCAAATTCGTACGCAGTGGCTTGGCATGTACCGCCCCCACAGTTCATGCGTTGGGACCCATACACCCCTAGTGGGGTGGCTTGCATACATAGACGGTCCTTACAGCCAACCAGTTCACTTCCGGCCGGTGCAATGAGCGGTTTGGCCTCGGTGTTGTAGATGAAATTAAATTGTATTTCCGGCAAAGGGGAAACTTCGGCCCACGTCGGTAAACTTACTAAAAAAATAGCCAGTAAACTAAATATTCTCTTCATAAGCACCTCATATATTTTGTATTATATCATTTAGGACAGATTTGGGGGAATATTTTATGCTGACTAATGTACAAATTCAAAAATATGCAGATGTGCTAATTTGGGCCTTACGTGCCGCCCGGCGAAATGGCTCTTTTAAGAAGTACGATAGTGTGCTGTTACGCACGGATATGGCGGCGGCCCCGCTGGCAAAGGCGGTATATCAAAAATTATTGGAGCAACATTATAATGTGCTGTTGCGTTGGACGGCCCCGGAAGATTTTACAACCGCTTTTTATCAACTGGCAGACAACAAACAACTGGCTTATGTGCCGCAGGGAGAGCAGGAAATTCAAGCCCATATTAACGGACTGATTGCGTTGCACGCTCCGCAAGATTTGACGCATCTTAAAAAAATTGACCCGGCCCGTTTGGCTAAGAGTGCGGTAGCGCGCAAACCTATTCGCGAGATTTTGGACGTGCGCGAGCAAAAAGGGCTGTTTTCTTGGACACTATGTAACTATCCTACGGAAGAGTTGGCTAAAAAAGCCGGGCTGTCCGTCAAGGAATATGCCAATCAAATTGCCCGGGCCTGTTTCTTAAACGAAAAGGACCCCGTTAAAAAATGGCAGGAGGTTACCCGCCAAATTAACGAGATTGGCAAATGGCTTTCCGCTTTGCCGATTAAGACCCTCCACGTGGAAACTAAACACATGGACTTTGAAGTTTTACTGGGCGAAAAACGCAAATTTATTGCCGGGGGCGGATGCAATATCCCGTCCTTTGAAATTTTTACCTCGCCCGATTGGCGGGGCACGCGCGGGATTTACTTTGCCGATTTGTCCTCCTATCGCAGTGGCAATTACGTCAAAGGCGTAAAACTGGAGTTCAAAAACGGACGTGTCGTCAAAGCGGATGCCGAACAAGGGGCCGATTTTGTACGCAAGATGTTAGCCATGGATAAAGGAGCCAGCCAAATTGGCGAGTTCTCCCTCACCGATCGCCGGTTCTCCAAAATTACTAAGTTTATGGCCGATATCTTGTATGATGAAAACTTTGGCGGGAAATATGGCAACTGCCACGTAGCAGTGGGGGCCAGTTATGCCGATACTTTCTCGGGTCCGCAAGACAAGTTGGATAAGAAATTAAAAGAAAAATTAGGCTTTAATGATTCTTCCCTGCACTGGGATTTAATCAATACAGAGGATAAAACTGTTACAGCCACCCTAAAAGATGGTTTCAAAAAGAAAATATACGAGAAAGGACAATTTAAGTATTGACCCAAAAGGCCTAGTTATAAACTAGGCCTTATTCATGAAGAGTATAGGTACAAGGGCCCTGGTAGATTTGTAATAGAAATCATAAGATAAAAGTAGAAGGACAAACTAACTCAGGACAAGGAGAAATAAGAATGAAAAAAATAGGCGTCTTACTATGTTTAGTAGCTCTAACCACGGGGGCATTTGCCTCTCAGACGGATAAAATGGAAGAAAAAGTAGTACGAAAAGTTGCTCGGGCAGAACTAAGGGTAAACAAACAAGCACAACAAGAAGCCAAGAAATTATTGCAAGCTTTGGAAAATTATAGAAATATGGCTTCTAAAAGCACTCCGGATCAAACGGGGATGATTTTGCCGGCGATTGCACAGGTCTCTGATATATATTTAGCCAATCGTGATGGCTTAAAGAAAGTGGCAAATAAAATCAACACCCCGGTTACCTTTAAGAACGGTGCCCAAATGAGCATGACCCGCTATATTGATCAGTTCGCTTCTGAAATGGACAACTTGGATGCCTTCAAGACTGCACTGGAAGAAGATTGCCAAGCGCAAAATGGCAAAGAAGCCAAAGCCCAAAAAAGTGCCGCTCAAGTGAAATTTGAAGAAGAAATTGCGGGTTTTAATGGAGATGCCAACGTCATCGGTCAGTATATCTTGTTCAACTTGGCAGATCCGATGCGTAAACTGACGGACGAAGAAGCCACCCCGTTAGCCAAAGACTATATTCACTACAATGTCAATGGCGTGTCTTTAGTACAATTCTGTGAAAGACCGGGTGTTAACTGGCACGAAAGCGCCTTAGACGAATTGGCTGCCTTCGGCGAAAGAGTAGCCAGATTGGCCAAATAAGCAATATCGGTTCTATAAACAAAATACCTCCGCTTTGGCGGAGGTATTTTAATTTGAAATCCAGGTTTATAATTCTTCGTGCATTACTTTAAGGGCCGCCTTTTCTTTGGCTACCGGCAGACATTCCTGCACTTTGTAGTTTTCGCCCTGGGTTAACTGACTCAGCGCGGCAATATCGCCCTCTGTAAGCACTTCTTTGTCATACGTGGTACGGAATTGATACTCTAGCCCGCTTTGGCGGATTAAATCCATAGATTGCTGCAGGATAGTGGAATTGGCTTCTACTCCGGTAATAGCGGCATATTTTTCAAACGGGGCTTTGAGGTCCATGGCTATAAAATCAACTAATTTTTTATCAATCAGTTCCCGCAATACTTCGGGACGGGTCCCGTTGGTATCCAGTTTGGTTTTGTAGCCTAAGGCTTTGAGTTCGCCCATAAAGCGGACCAGGTCTTCTTGCAGGGTGGGTTCTCCGCCGGAAACAACAACGCCCTCCAGGGTACCCTGGCGGCGTTTGAGAAATGTCCAAATTTCTTCTTCGGGCATAGATGGGGTGAATAAATGCGGGTAAACGAGTTCCGGGTTATGGCAATAACGACACCGAAAATTACATCCTTGTGTAAATACGATAGCTGCCGGTCTGCCTGGAAAATCAATTAAGGTAAATTTAACCAGTCCGCCTAATTTCATACATCTATGCCCGTAAAGGGAGGTTATTTATCGCTGGCGCAATCGCAACCGCAGCAGCAGCCGCCTTCTACCCCGTGCATATTTTTGCGCATGGCAAATTCTTCTTTTTTGCCTTTATTCCAGTTTTGTACCGGGCGTAAGTAGCCTACTACGCGGGAGTATACTTCACATTTGGAACCTTGTACTTCGTTCATTTCCTTTTTAAGATCAGAGATTTTTGTTTCTACGGCTTGTCTTTCTTGTGCTGTCATAAGTTGTCCCCTCCTACGGAGATAAATATTTCAATTAGGTAATGGGTCCGTGAAAACCCTTTACTGTAATTATGGCAATTTGCCAAATCGGTTTCAAGCACTCTTTTGGATTAGTTGTTTTCTAACCTAAAAGAGCGGTTATTTGCTATAGAGTTGCTCTTCTAAAAGCGCAATCTTGCGCTGCAACTCTTGCATACGTTCGGCTTTACATTTGGGGCATTCAAAATGTTCCCCGGGGATGTAGCCGCATTTAGGGCATACGCTAAATGTCGGTGTGATAGAGAAATACGGTAAGGTATAGCGTTCACACACGGTTTTGATAAAGCGTTTCATGGCTTCTAAATCTTTAATGCGTTCGCCCGTAAAAATGTGTTGCACGGTACCACCGGTGTATTTGGATTGGATGGTGCTTTGCAAGTCCAACATTTCAAACACGTCGTCGGTATAATTGACCGGCAGTTGAGAAGAGTTGGTATAGAACGGTTGGTGCCCTTGTTTATAGAGTTCTTCGTTCGCGCAGATAATAGCGGGATAGCGTTCTTTATCCAATTTCGCCAAGCGGTACGAAGTACCTTCGGCCGGGGTGGCTTCCAAGTTGTAATTGTTGCCGGTTTCTTCTTGGAATTTGACCAAGGTTTCGCGCATGAAAGTAAGCACTTTCTCGGCAAATTGGCGGCCTTTTTCCGTACCGATATCTTCGCCGATTAAGTTTAACGCACATTCGTTTAAGCCCACTAGACCAATGGTGGAGAAGTGGTTCTTCCAGAATTCGCCAAAGCGTTGGCGGATAGAGCGCAAGTAGAAACTCATATACGGGTACAAGTTCCCTTTGGTAAAGCGTTCAATGACTTTGCGTTTAATTTCCAAGCTGGTCTTGGCTACTTCCATACGGTCTTTCAAATTGGCAAAGAATTCGTCTTCATTTTTAGACAAATACCCCAGGCGCGGCAAGTTAATGGTAACTACGCCAATGGACCCGGTGAGCGGAGCGGAACCGAACAACCCGCCGCCGCGTTTGCGCAATTCGCGGTTGTCAATACGCAAGCGGCAGCACATGGAGCGGGCATCTTCGGGGTTCATGTCCGAGTTAATGAAATTGGCAAAGTACGGGATACCGTATTTGGCTGTCATTTCCCACAGCGGGGTCAGTTTGGGGTTATTCCAATCAAAATCTTTGGTGATGTTATAGGTGGGAATCGGGAACGTAAACACGCGGCCCTTGGCATCCCCGGCTAACATAACTTCACAAAACGCACGGTTGAGCATATCCATTTCGTTTTGGAATTCCCCGTAGGTTTTGTCTTGCAATTTGCCGCCAATGATGACCGGTTGATCTTTATAATAAGAAGGAACGGTCAAATCCAGCGTCAAGTTGGTAAACGGGGTTTGGAACCCTACGCGGGTGGGCACGTTTACGTTAAATAAAAATTCTTGTAAGGCTTGTTTCACTTCTTCATAAGACAGTTTATCGTAATAGATAAACGGGGCGAGCAGCGTATCAAAGTTACTAAACGCTTGTGCGCCGGCACTTTCGCCTTGTAAGGTGTAGAAGAAGTTAACTACTTGCCCTAAAGCGGTGCGGAAGTGCTTGGCCGGTTTAGATTCGGCTTTCCCGGTCACCCCGGTAAAACCGCTAAGCAGTAAATCTTGCAAATCCCATCCCACGCAGTAGGCACCTAAGAGGCCCAAATCGTGCAAGTGGAAATCCCCTTCGCTATGCATACGGCGTACATTTTCGGGATAAATCTTATTAAGCCAGTATACTTTGCTAATTTCAGAGGAAATATAGTTGTTTAACCCCTGGAGGGAATAGCCCATATTGCTGTTTTCATTGACTTGCCAGTCAATTTTCTGCAAATACTGGTCCACGAGGTCTACGTTAAACTTAGAAGAAATTTCACGCATGCGGGCGTGTTGATCGCGGTACAAGATATAGGCTTTGGCGGTTTTGTGGTAGTTGGAAGTTAAGAGTACATCTTCCACAATATCCTGTTTTCCAGAGACTGGATCATCTGACTGACCGCCGACTGTGTGTAGCCAAGTGCCTCTGCGGCTTTGGTAATAGCGTTGGTAATTTTTTTAGGTTCAAAACGTTCGGTAGTTCCGTCTCTTTTTACGATGTGGGTGATTACTTCTGTAGTTTCCATAATACTTATCCTGAGTAAAAAAATGCCGCAAAAGTCGCGGTAACAAAGATTAAAACAAAAACAAACTAAAATTGCAAATCTTTTTGTGCTTTCCTGCTTTTCCCGTCGAGAAAGGCGGTGGGTAGGGGTTTTCAAAAAAACTGCAAACAGCCTGCTAATAATAATTATTACTAATAAGCGCGTTTGTGTCAATTTTTTTATGGACCTATATTTTTTTATATAAAAAATAAGCCAAACCCCAAAAGCATCTAGGTCCTTAAGTCTACTCCAGGCAAGCCGCATTTTTTGTAATTTCGGTTAGCCCTTGACGGGAAGCCAAAAAGTGATTACAATGTAAGAAAGAACTTACCGAAGGGGGAAAATATATGGACTTTTATCAATGGTGTGTGTTAATTGCTGTGATTGCCTTTGTGGTACTGGTGGTATTTGCGGTACGTGCTATCTTGCAGATTACCAAAACGGCCGAAGCTGCCGAATACCTGGTATTAACCACGGCCGAAAAAGTGGACAAAACGCAAAGCACGTTTGACCTCTTGGACAAAGCCTCTACGTTTGTAGACTCAGGTGTCTATAAAACGGTAGCGATGGGCATTGACCTATACAAACGGTTTAAGAGATAAACTACTGCGTATTTTGAGTATCCAATCTTAAGCACCCCGCACGCCCATACGTGCGGGGTACTTATATTTACCCCCTTGGTGCTACAAGCGCACCTTAAATTAGTTGAGCAGCATAAAGCCGGCTGTTAAATAGGTGGCAAACCCCAGCCACAACCAATACGGCCACAGCAACACCGCAGCCCACCGGCTTTGTTTGGCAAATGCCCGGTGCATAAAGAAGCCTTCGGCTAACATCAGCACGACCACAGCTAACGCCAGTGATAAGTTGTGCATGCCAAAGAATACCGGTGTCCAACACGCATTTAATACAAGCTGTACCCCCAACAGCCACGCGGCAAATTGCCTCGTTTTATCCACCCCCCGGTGAAAAACCAGCACAGCACTGATCCCTAACAGGATGTACAGGATCCCCCACATCATGCCAAAAACCGCGTCCGGCGGCACGAGCGGTGGGCGTGCCAGGGTGTGATACCACACCATATTAGGGTCCACAAAGGGCATGCTAATAAGTGCGGGTAACTGACACACAGCCAGTATGAAAACAACCCTGAGTATATGTATTATGTATTTCATACACTTATAGCATAGTCTGGGGGACTTTCCCCGGCCAGGGGACAAAATTGATTAGTTACGGTTTGTGCAGTCCTACCCAAAAATGCTAAAATAAATTAAGTATTTTTTGTGAGGACACTATGGACACAAAACTCATTTCACAAGTTACCAATTGGATGAAAACCACCGATTTGGCCGAATTTTGTTACGAAAAAGACGGCGACTGTATTGAAATTAAAACCCAAGAAGCCTTGCCGGAGCCGGCCCAGTTTACCTGCTCTTTAACCGCGGTCACTTCACCGGCAGTAGGAATTTATCATGGGGCCGAAAAAGGGAAAAACTTAACCCTCACCGAAGGCCAAGAAATTAAAGAAGGCGACGCGCTGGGTTTAGTGGAAAGTGTTTCTAAAAAATATCCCATTGTCTCCCCGCTTTCGGGCAAACTGCGCAAAGTAACCGCGCAAGAAGGTGCTGTGGTA
>ONQH01000002.1 GCA_900319885.1 Candidatus Avelusimicrobium ruminicola | reverse complement strand
GAAAGGCGAATGCTGATTACACGTGGAATGGAACTCAGTGCGAAGAAATACAGTATGAAGAACGTACGGGAACACGTGAAGAACCCATATACAATGGCCCCATAGGCGGGAATAGTTTTGCAGCAAATTATGAAGATGCAACCAAAAAGATTGTCCGCACCTTAGTTGATTGGCAACCCCGCACCGGCGAAGGCATGAAAGGGCAAGAAAAAGATACCCAAATTTCCGACTTTGACTCTTGGGATGGCCGTAATGACGACGGACTCTTGCTCCCCGCGGGTAATTATTTAGCCTCTATCCAAGCCAAATCGCAAGATGAGTGGCCGGGGATTGACTTCTCGCGCGCGGTCACACGCCAAGTATCTTTGGACCCCTTAAAACTGACGGACGTGCAAGTGACCGGGCTTAACAAAAAGTCCACCGCCTATGCTACCATTTCTTACGTGCCGACGGAACCTTCCACCGTCTATTGGGAAGTGTATACCCCCGGTACGCGCTTTGTAACCAAAGAAATGACGGATACCGAAGGAAATGCGGTCTCGGCTGTACTGACCAATTCGTCTGCTCCTACAGGGACTGGGCCTACGCGAGATACTACGGGGGGCAACATCACGGGTTCCTTAGTATACCGCAGTGCGGAACAAAAGTCCGGACGTATGAATTATACCGACCGCTGGGACGGTACCTGTCAGGCGTTAGATAGTAATGGAGACCCAGCCAATTGTGTACGTACGTATGCTGCCGGAGAGAGGAAGTCTAATGGACAAATAGCTGTTGCAGGGGAAACTGAAACTTTTGCCTACGGGGCCCCGATGCCGGATGGAAACTACGTCTATGTATTATGGGCAGAGATACCTTATAATGGGTGCTATCACAATGCGGCGGATGCAGCTCCGACTTCTACCTCCGCTACCACTGAAGAGCAATATTACGGCGAACCTCACTTTGAGGCAAATAAAGAGTGTAGTTATTCTGCCGCTAACAATAATAGACAATTTACCGGTGTCAAAACCTTAAAATACACCGTGGGAACGTTGGAATTGGAACGCGGACTGGTAGGTATTACGTTGCAACCGGTCGGCTATGCTACGTTAGGCTCCAGCCCCACGGCGTACGGGTTGGATCCGTTCATCTTCAAATACGCACTGGACCGCGACGCGCAAGTAATCGCCACGGTGGAAAACACCGCCGGTGTGGTAGTAAAACATATTACCTTAAAAGAGGGCGAACCGAACGTTTCCCAACAACTTAACACCTTAACGTGGGACGGGCGCGACGATCAAGGCCGCATGGTCTACCCCGGAACCTATATGTTCCGCGTCAAAGCCATGGATGCTATGTTCCCCGCGCAATCCAACGAAGCCATTGTGGTATTCCCCGTGGATATGTACCGCGTGGTGGACGTGGCCACGACGGATGTTTATGGTGATAGCAACGCAAAGGCTACGATCTCGTATCATTTGTCCAAAACCATGAACACGCAGATCAATATATATAATAAGGATGTAGTCATCCCGGATTATAATGCCTTGACCGGAGAATATAACGGGGCCAAAGTAACTGCCACGTATACGGGTAAACTGACGGGGCAAACCTCGTTAGCCAATGTGGAACTTACCCCAACGGGCGGTATCCAAGCCACTATTGCGGAAATCCCTGCAAATGGTTCTATAGTGCGGTATTCAACGGCTACGGTTTCTGGAAAACTAGTCGGCGTTCGCAATACTTGGACCAGTGCCAGTGAATATAGTATTTATGGTAATAGAGATCTTAATGATGATCTTACGAACTTGAATCATAACCCGGATGATGATCCGAACAATCTGCCGGACGGGCACTACTACCATAATAACGAGCCGTATGCTACAGATGAAAATTCCGGGGAAATGCTCTATACGGTCTACTTAAAACAAGAACTGCTGGATGTAACCACCGACACAGCCGCTGCTTGGCCGCCCCGGGTGTGTAACAAAGCGGATACTGCTATCTTTACGGACGGATATGTAGATCCGGCTAAGGTCAATCAAACCCAAACAGCGTGTATCTACGTCAATGATAAGACGTTTACCAACTACCCTGCCACTGCCGAAGAGGCAGCCTCGGGCGTGTTGGATGTGCGCTTGCAACCGATTCACACCATTAACCGCACTAAACTGAGCAATGGCGATGACGTGATCAATATGGAAGAATGGGATGCGTTGTATTTCTACAACCCCACCCCGGATTCCGGTCGCCATACCGCTGAGGAAATTGCCAAATGTCAAAACCAGAACGAAAAGGCCAACTGCCCGTACGAAATGTTGCCGGATGGTCAATATCCGTTCTTCCTCTCCGCGCGCTCCAACGAGCCGTTTAACCGGTATTATTATGACGCACAACGTGATGCGGGCAAAACGTTTGGCAGTGGTCATACATACACCATTTCCGGTGAACCTTTCAGACAAGGCCGGGAAAGTGATAATGTACAGAACATTGACGTCCAACAAGAAGACTACCTCTACGCTTCTGACAAAGTGGTCAGCAAAATCAACGTGACCCGCGGGCCGGTGTACTTCTTGGATGGCAGTGTGGCTGTGTTTGCCAACGCACCGCAACTCTTTAATGCTTCGTCCACTACGCTCACCTTCATCCCGCCGTATGAGATTAACTTCTCTATCTCTCGCGCGGCGCAGGTGGAAGTGGCTATCGTAGCGTTAGAGCCGAATATGTGCTCGCCGGTGACCGACAACGTGCTTTCCAGCAACGTCAACGTGTACGAATCCCGTACCAATGCGGCGGGGGAAATCTGCAAGTTCCTCTCCACCATGACGATTGCCAACACCGGTCACTTTGACGCTAACGCTATCCGCAAAATTTACTGGGATGGTACCGATCATACCGGCAACTACGTCAAACCGGGTATTTACGAAGTGCGCCTTACCGCGCGCAACTATCCGGATGCCGGCTTGTATGATCCTACGGTTAAATCCATCACGCTCAATGCGGACCTCTTAAAAGTGTTTGACTTGTTAGAGGCCGATAACTACGCCATTTCCGAGCGCGGTCAAAATATGAAGATTGGCTATCAGGTATCTGTACCGATGAAAGTAGCCATCCAAATTTTCAAACCGGGTACCACGATCTTTGACTATTCCAAAGGTACGTTACGTAACCCCACCACGGGCTTGGAAGTACAAGATATCCGCGAAGTGCTTGTGCGCTCCATTGTGGGTATCCGCCCCGGTACTACCTTGGTAGAAGAAGTATGGGACGGCCTAGACTATGCCGGCCAAGAAGTACCCGACGGAATCTATCCGTTCCGCTTCGTAACCTCGCTGGATACCGCGGCCATTGATACGGTAACGGGCGAAGTGCTCTTTGGCGACGACACGAGCGCCGACCCGATGAAATGGAAGATTCAACGCGTGGCCGATACGTACGAATACCAAAACTTACACAAGGCTACCATTGCCATTGGCGACGGACGCTTCGTCTGCGACGATTGGAAGAAGACGGTGTTCTTCTACCCCAACCCGCTTAACGACGCCAGCAAAGGTACGCTGGAAATTACCAAGATGCCGGTGCCGGGTACAATATCTATTAAATACTTCAACTTGGCGGGCGACCTGGTACGTAATGCCGATTACGATTGTGTGGACGCGAACAACTACCGCACCACTATCGGTTCTAACTTCTACTTCCAGCCGGATAACAACATCAGCACCACGCGCTTAACGAATGATGAACTGGTGGAGTCCGGCACGTTTAGAAACGTACGTAACGCGGCACTACGCTGTAAGTGGGACCGCACCAACCAACACGGTAAAAAAGTAGCCCGCGGGGTGTACTTCGGGTTGGTAGATTTCAAGGCTTATAACGGGCGCGAACATTGCCAAAAGGTGGTTAAAATCTTAATCCCGTAGGTTACTTCGTGCTATAATATAAGAGGAAGAACGAATTTATGAAGATATCAAACTTAGTCATCGCAGGTTTATTAGTTGGACTGTTAAGCACCAACGCATTGGCTATCAGCAGCAAAGCCGGTACCAGTGCGGGGGCCTTCTTAAAGATTGACGCGGGTGCCCCGCGTGCCCAAGCGCTAGGTAATGCGTTTGTGTCCGTCGCCGACGGGCCGGAAGCCTTGTTTTGGAACCCGGCCGGTTCTGCCAGCGCCACCACGCGCGAACTCCAGTTTACCTATATGGATTATTTGCAAGGCTACAAAGCCCGTACGCTGGCTTACTTGCAACCGATCGGTAAAACGATTATCGGCTTAACCGTCAACTATATGGATATGGACGACTTTGACTTCCGTGACGAATGGGGGGACAAAAACCCGGAAGTAGGTATCCCGGTGCAAAACTTTGTAGGCAGCCTGTCTATTGCGCGCGGATTTATCAACCAAAAATTGCAAATTGGTGCCACTGCTAAATACGTAACGGAACGTTTGTACCGCGGGGGAAATACCGGCGGCCACAATCACTACGATAACGTAGGTTTTGATGTGGGGGCCAAACTGCGCCTGGTAAACTGGTTAGGCTTAGGCGGTGCGATAGTAAACATTGGCGACAAAGACGAAATGCCGCGCGGGCTGCGCTTAGGGGCCGATTTGAATACGCGCTATTTCACCATTTCGGGTGAATATACCAAATATAGCGACGATAAGGCCCGCTACGGGGTAGGGTTGGAAATCCATATTCCCGAAGATTTACTCCAAGTGGCACGCTTTGATTTGCGCGTAGGGTATTATACGCGCGACAATACCGGCATCAATACCGAAGATAGTTGGGTAGAAAAAGTAGGGTTGGAAGAAACCTCCCGCGTGTCCTTCGGGGCCGGTGTATATAGTGGGGAACTCTTTGGTTACGGTGCCTCGCTGGATTATGCAGTCACCCCGTTTGGGGCGTTAGGCACGTCGCAACAGATTGCGGTGTCTATCCAATTTTAGGGTATGTTGAAAAACGGAAAGAAAGTTCTTACTACAAAAAAAGGCCAAGGTACGGTGGAATATATTATCGTAGTGGCCGGGCTGATGGGGGCGTTCCTTTCTTTCTATATATTGTATTCGCACTTGGTGCCTCAGCAGTTTGACCAAGGTGCCCGCATTATTTTGACGGATTATAACGCAGGATAAAAATTTAGGAGTTAGGAGGATGTTATGAAATATATCGTAATGTTGCAAAATAAGGTAGATATGCTCAAAGCCAAAGCCTTGGGTACGCTTACCAAAAAAGAAGGGCAAAACACCGTAGAATACGTGCTCATGCTCGTAGTGGTAGTGGGGGTTGCCTTAGCTGCTGGGGGCTTGATTAAGAGTGCTATGCCTGAAGTATGGGACAATGTAAAACAAAAAATCTTGGGTAGTATCAACAGCGCCAACTAAGTTATGCGAATTTTTCATAGGAGGCGTGGCCAGGTAACCGTAGAGTTAATGCTCATTTTGCCCGTATTCATATTAGTAATTTTCTTTGTACTGGAATATGGCAATATTGCTTACCGCACGATTATATTAAATCACGCTTCCTATGAATTTGCGCGTATTGCTGCGTTAGTGGGCACGGATAAACCCAGCGGTATTGCCAACCGTACCGTTATGCAGCAAAAAATTGAGCACGCCAAACGGAAAGTCTTTGGGCAAGAAGCTGAACGACTTACCGTGCAGGTGAAGGTGGAAACTACGGGTATTGACCCGATGTACAAAAAACACCGTCACCAAGATGTAGTAGTAACAGTAGTGTATCCGCTTAAGTTGGCGTATCCGGGTACCAGTTATATTTTGGCGGATGAACCCCGCACAAATGGGATCCGTAAATTAACGGCTACGGCCCGTATGCCTGTGGAGAAGGCCTATTTAAGTTCGGATCAACGATAGTACCGATTTTAGATTGTATTTAATTTAGTTGTAAGGAGACAAAATGAAAAAAGGTTTTTTACTACCGCTCTTACTGGCTGTGTTAGCAGCTATAGTATATGCTATGATTGTGAGCCGTGCCGAAAAACGGCTTAACGCGTCCGCTAATTCCAAATATGTGTTTGTGCCTACGCGCGACATTAAAGAACGCGAAGTCATCAAACGCGATTTTATTAAAACGGTCCCGGTACCGGCAGCGTACTTACAAAAAGATGCTTTCACCTATACCACGGATGCGGATTTCAAAGCCATTGAAAATGCGGTAGCACGTATTCAAATCCCCAAAGGGAACCAGATTTCCAAATATGCCATTACCTCCTTGTCTCCGGAGGCAGGGCTATCCAGCAAAATCCCGGTTCAAATGCGTGGGTTTATTGTTTCCGATATTCCTGTGGCTACCGGTTCGCTCATTAAACCGGATGATAACGTAGATATTTTGTTTACTTTCCAAGCTACCATGAAAAGCGGTGTTCAGCAAAATATTACCGTAACCCTTTTGCAGAACGTAAAAGTGTTGGGCGTGGGAAGTGACTTGGGCCAAGGGTTGGATGCCAAAACCGCCAATGCCTTAAAGAACAAAGATGATGACGCTTCCGCCTATTCGGACAGCACCTCTTTGGCGTTGGCACTTTCGCCGCGTGATGCCCAGTACCTGGCCTTAGCGCAGCAAGAAGGTAAAATTTCTGTAATCTTACGTTCTCACGGGGATGTAACGCAGTATATTATGGAAATTGCCACATTTGAAAAATTATTTAATCAATAGGACGACACATGACAAATAGAAAAATTACATACGCAGTTGCAGGGGCAGTTTTCTTGCTTAGCATGTTAGCACCTAGCGGTGTACAGGCTAAAAAGACGCGATTGGTGGCCGTTAGCGCGGATGTGGTGGAAATCAGCGGTTCACTACAAAGTGTAAAAGGGTTTTCTTGGAACCAATTATTTGATTTTGAAGAAGCCACCATCCCGGGGATTTTGTCGTTAGGGGAATTTCAACGTAAAACAGCGGTTACTACGCGTTTGCGTTTGATGGAAACCGAAGGGCGTGCCCAGGTGCTTTCCAACCCGAAAATCGTTACTGCGTCCGGTAACCAGGCCCGTATTACGGTGGGGGGCAGAGTCCCGATACCGGTGGTGAACAACCAAGGGGTAGGCTCCCAGTTGGAAGATTACGGTATTTTGCTTAACGTCCTTCCTACTATTATTCCGGAACGCAACAACATTATTGACGTGAGCGTCCAGTTGGAAGTCTCCACGGTGGACTATTCCCGTACGGTTGTAATCGGTACCGCTACAGCACCTTCTTTTACGAACCGTTCCGTGGAAACCCACGTAGAGTTAAACAGTGGGGAAACGCTTGTAATCGGCGGCTTAAAGAGCAGTGCGCGCAACGTCAGCGAAGACCGCGTACCGTTCTTGGGGCGCATTCCTTTGATTGGACTTTTGTTTAAGAATAAAGACGTGACGGAAGAACAACGTTCGCTTTTCTTATTTATTACAGTGGAAATTGTTGAATAGTTAGATATGGCAGCAGAACAAAATAAGTCGGAAGCAAAAATTATTGCGTTCTCCGGGCCGAAGGAAGGCGCGGGGAAGACTACCCTTACTCTTAACTTGGCATTAGGCTGGGCCGGTATTCAAAAACGCCCGGTGCTCATTGTGCCGTTAGATCCGTTGGCTCGTCAAGAACATAGTTTCTATTTGAATATTAAAAAACCGGTCAGCGTGGCCGATATTTTGCAAACGCTGGGCAATACCAATATTGCGGTAGTAGGCGGACTGTTGCGGGGTAAAATCTCCATGTCCCAATGGGGCGTGGGTGTATTGCCGTTGGGTAATACCCGGGCACAGGTAGCCTCCATTAGTCCCAAAATTCTAATTCCTATCTTGTCGCGTTTGGCGCAAACTTTTGATATTTTCTTGGATGTGGATTCCAGTTTCCCTATGCAGGCATTTGCCTTTGATATCGCCGACAAGATGTTTTGGATTTCGCAGGCTACGCGCTCGCACTTAAATTCCACCGTACAACTTTTTAACGATTATAAAGAACAACACTATCCTATGGACCGGGTCAGCGTGATATGTAACGCCTTTGATATGCCCGGCTCTATTCCCTACGAAGAAGTAGAACGCTTTTACTCTTCCTTGGGGCAAGAGGTGGATGTATTCTTGCCGTGGGACGAAGATGTTATGGCCACGTCCAACCGCAAAGAGGTGGAAATTGTGGTAAACCCGCAAGCCGAGTGGGTAAAAGGCTTGCGCCTGGTACTGGCCAAAATCCGCGATTTGAAACCCGCCCCCAAAGATTGGACCTCCTCGGTAAGCGACGCCGAATTTACCCAAGCCGCGCAAGAGATTTGGAGCCCGGTGCTGTTTAATAGCGGGAAAACGGAGTCTGCCCAAAGCCACGTAGTGTCCGACGAAGGAGACGAAAAAACAAAACTGTCGTTCTGGGATGACCTGAAACAAAAAGTGCACAAAGAAGTCGTCCACACGCTGGAAATTGAACACATTGTGGTAAGCGACGAAAGTTCCGCCAGCGACCAAACGCGCAAACGCGTGGCGGCGATTGTAGATGATATTTTGCAAAAACAACCGAACCTGCAGTTCTCGCGCGAACAGCGGGCGCGTTTCTCGTCGGAATTATTGGACGAAATTTTAGGGTTGGGGCCGCTGGAAGTCCTCATGCGCGACCCGGCCGTTACCGAAATTATGGTCAACGCGTTTGATAAAATCTTTATTGAACAAAAAGGGAAACTGACGCTGACCAAATACAAATTTAGAAACAATGACCAGGTAGTCCAGGTAATTAAGCGTATTGTGGCCCCGTTAGGCCGCCGTATTGACGAATCTGTGCCGCTTGTGGACGCCCGTTTGAAAGACGGTTCCCGTGTAAACGCCATTATTTCACCGTTGGCGGTTTCCGGGCCGACGCTGACAATTCGTCGTTTCTCGCAAAAACCGTTCGGGCCGGAAGATTACTACCGCTTTGGAACCATTAGTCCGGAATGTATGGAATTTATTAAGCAGTGCGTCAAAATCCGCAAAAACATCATTGTTTGCGGCGGTACCGGTACCGGTAAAACCACCTTCTTAAATGCTATTTCCGGCTATATTGCAGACGACGAACGTATCATTACCGTAGAAGATACGGCGGAACTTCGTTTGCAACAGCCGCACTGGGTTTCCTTGGAAAGCCGTCCGCCAAACGTAGAAGGCAAAGGGGCGGTTACGATTCAGGATTTAGTAAAGAACTGTTTGCGTATGCGTCCGGACCGCATTGTAGTAGGGGAGTGTCGTGGCGGAGAAGCATTGGATATGTTACAGGCCATGAACACCGGTCACGAAGGGTCCCTTACCACCATCCACGCCAATACGCCGCGCGACGGATTATCCCGTTTGGAAGCCATGTGCTTGCAAACCGGGGTAGATTTGCCGGTACACGTCATCCGCGAAATGATTTCTTCAGCCGTCAATATGATTGTGCAGTTGTCCCGTTTTTCGGACGGGTCCCGTAAAGTTACGTATATTACGGAAATGCATGGTCAAAAAGATGGCGAAATCCAATCTACCGATTTGTTCCGCTATGTGCAGACCGGCGTAGATGAAAACGGCAAAGTGCAGGGGATATTTGCCCCCACGGGTAATTTGCCTACCTTCTATGATGAATTTGAAGCCAAAGGTTGCCCCGTAGGGCGCGAAGTATTTTCCAAGGGGGCTGTGCCGCTGGATGAAAACGGCGAGCCGGATTTGCGGGCGATTAGTATGAGCCAAAATGCCGAACCCGCTACCCCGGTAGTGGCGACGTCCGCTCCGCAGGAACCGCCGGTGCCCCAAGAGCCGCAGGCTCCGCAAGCACCCGAGCAGCCCCACGTTCCGCAGGCTCCGCAAGCCCCTGAAGAACCGCTAGCGCCCCAGGCTCCCCAAGAGCCGCAAGCGCCGCAGGCCCCGAACGAACCGCCTGCCCCGCCGGTAATGTAGAGAAAGTGTATGAATAAACAAAGAAATTGGCTGAACATAGGCGTAATGATACTGGCAATACTGTTATTGCCGGGGATGTTGTGCGCGCGTTCGTTAAATACGGAAGATTTGAAGAAAATTCAATGCGCGCAAGACAAAATGCGTATTTTGGCAGGTTTCTTTAATATAGATTCAACGGAAGAAAGTTATACACTCACTGATTTGTGCGGTGCGGCCGCGCAAAAGCCGGTTGTCAAACCGGAGTGGTTTAAGGAAGAACTTCCCCGTATGAACAGCCAAAAAGTATTGTATGTTCAAACGGAAAACCAAACCTATAGCGAAGTAGATTTGTGGCGACAGGCTTTTTCCAACGTGTATTTGTTTTTAGACCGGGCGGCCCAATCGCTAGACCCCAACAAACCGATTGTGCTTGAGCAGTTATCCCGCGGGTATGTAGGGAATAGACTAAACTTAATGGCTACGTTGGACCGCTTGAATAAAGATTTGCTACGCTCCAACCAACTCTATGTGATGAAAGACAGTATGGACGGGCGTGCACGTTCTATGCTTTCTACGTTGGAGTTAATCAATAACGAATTTTTCAGCACGATTGAATCCTTTTCCAGTCCGGTTTCCCAGCGCGATAACAAATACCGCCAATCTGTGATGGCAGTAGTGGTGCTTGCTAACCACTTATATGCCCAGTTTATGGGTTCTGCTATCCCGGCGGCTCCGCCCAACCCCAAAACCTATCAAACTACGAAGGCCGACCGCCTTTTTAGCCTCACGTTAATTTTAATTGGGGCTGTGTTGGCGGGGATGTTTGTTTATTTCCTCATCAATAACAAGCAAGATTCCATTTCTAACATGATGGACGATTACCGTTCCAAGAGTGCGGCGTGGGCCGAAGATTTTAACCGCCAATTTGTAACGATAGATGTAAAGTATATTGTGTTTGGAACCATTATTTTATTTATGATAATCGGGTTCTTCTTTGGGTGGATGATCGGCGGTTTTATGGGGGTATTTGTGTTTTTGGCCCTGCTGGCGTTGGGCGGGGTAGTCAGTATCCGTATCCCGGCCAGTATTTTGGAAACGCTCAAACGCAGCCGCGGGGTAAAAGTCAATAAACAGTTAATGGACGCGCTGATTTTGCTATCCAACTCGTTACGTTCCGGTATGGATATCGTACAAGGGTTTGAAATGGTCTCTAAAGATTTGCTGCCGCCTATTGCGGACGAATTTGGATTGGTAGTTAAAAACTATCGGTTGGGTACTCCGTTTGAACAAGCGTTAGACGGGATGGTTTCCCGCGTGGACAGCCGTATGTTGGCCTATATTGTCAAAGCGATTATTATTCAGCGCCAAGTCGGTGGTAACTTGCCGGTCATCTTTGCCCGCTTGGTGGAAAACATCCGCGAGGAAAGCAAACTGGAAGAAAAACTGCAGGCCATGACGGCCCAACAGCGCATCCAGTCCATCGTCGTAAGTGTCATGCCGTTTATTATGATGATGGTCATGTTTGTATTTAACCCTACACAGATGATTTCGTTCTATACCAGCCCCATCGGGATGGTGATCTTCTTGTTCTGTGTGGTGTGGATTTTCATCGGGATGCAAGTCCTTAAGAAACTGGGGAATATTTGGGTATAACTATGACAAACTTAATGAGCCTTGCGTTAAAGTTATTAGTATTACTAGGTGCCGGATCGGTGTTTGTAGGCATCTTCCGCTTATTTGCGCCCAGTGAAGAAAAAGAAAATATTGTGGATATTTCGGTGCGCCGGTATAAATCGGCCTCCAGTTTTGCGCGCCTAGACCCGGAAAATAAATTGTTTGACCGGATTGCGTTGTTTTGTTTACAAACGTTCCACCTGGAAGAACCCCTGGAAACCATGTACTTGCAGTTGGGTAGCCCCGAAAAACCGCAACCCGTAGATATTTTGAATATCAAAATTTTAGTAGCCGTGATATTGCCGGCGGCGATGATGCTGTTATTCAAAGCGTTTTGGCCGATTATCTTTTTGCCGGTAGGTTTTATTTTGCCTGACGTATTGATTAAAAGCCGCATCCAAAAACGCCAGCAAGAAATTTTGGGCAACTTCTCTACCACGGTAGATTTAGCCGCGTTAATTATTGAGTCCGGGTTGGACTATTTAACCGCGTTTGAAAGAATTATCAAGGTTGCCCGCGAAAAAACCATTTTGGAAGAAGAGTTGGAAAAAACAATCGGGGAAATTAAACTGGGGTATTCCCGCCGGGAAGCGTTGGAGCGCTTTGCGGCGCGTACCGGCGTGCAGGAAGTGCGCTCCTTGGTAGGGCTTATTATCCAGTCCGACGAGTTAGGTACCAGTTTAGTAGACTTGCTACGTAACTTCTCGGCGGATTTGCGCTCGCGCCGTTTGAACAAAGCCGAAAAGTTGGCGGCCCAAGCCTCTACGAAGATGTTATTTCCGTTATTTATTTTCATCTTCCCGACGATTTTTATTCTCATTTTGTCTCCTATGTTGGGCGGACTGCTCTCCGGGGGACTTGGATTCTGAGGAACTGCTATGAATAAACATCTATTCACCGTGATTTTAGTAAGTATGGCAATGCAAACTTTTGCGACCACGTTCGTGCGGGAAGTGCCTACGCGCCAACATGGGAAGGAAGAAGGCATGTTGTTGGACCTAGGTAAAATTTCCCTGGGTACATTAAACGACGTGGAAGAAAAAAAGCAATACCTCTCTACGGTGCAATTAGAAAAACAGCGCATCCAAAACTATACCTTGCGTATGGTGTATGAAAACGCTTACCAACTCTACAAACAAGGCGATTATCAACGCGCACAAGAATTGGCGCAAACCATTTTGAGTATTGACCCGAATTTCAAACAAGCCCAAACCTTGGCTACGCAA
Organism: Candidatus Avelusimicrobium ruminicola; assembly: GCA_900319885.1. GTDB lineage: Bacteria > Elusimicrobiota > Elusimicrobia > Elusimicrobiales > Elusimicrobiaceae > Avelusimicrobium > Avelusimicrobium ruminicola. Next base: position 4,093 of record ONQH01000002.1, on the reverse strand, counting down.
GCCAATCACATGGGCACGTATGGTACCGTGTCGGAATCGCAAGTGATTGACTCTAAATTCAAAGAAGCGGCGGCCTTGTACGATAGCGGGCGCCTGGTGGAAGCCAATGATAAATTAAACGAAATTTTAACGATTCAGCCGGGGAACTCCAAGGCACTATCTTGGAAACGCCAAATTGATGCCGATATTGCCAAAGAATATACGCGCCGCGGGAACGTGGCCGAAAAAAATGGCGACTATCAAGCTGCGGTGGATGCCTGGTATAATGCGTTGTTAATGCGCAAAGACGACACTACTTTGGTAAGTAAAATTTCCGAAGCGGAAACCAAACTGCGCCAACAGCAATTACAAGAAAATATGAAGCAAGCCTTGGAACTTTATAACAAAGGCCAGTATGTGGAAGCCTACGCAGTATTTGAACGTATTAAAAAGATCCAACCGGGCGATCCACGGGTGCAGAAATATATGTCCCAATTAAAGAACGAAATTGCCGGCGGCTATTATACAGCCGGATGCCAGGCTTTCGGTTCGTACCGCTATGACAAAGCCATCGCGTATTGGAATAATGCCAAAAAATGGGGCGCGGATGCGGCGGCCATGGATAATATGATTAAACAAGCGCGCAACGCCAAAGAACGCTATCTGCGTGAACAAGAATTGCGTGCCAAACAATTAGAACTTGATGCCCAAAAGGCGGAACAGGCTGCTCAAGAAGCCGCCGAAAAAGCCAAACAACTGGCCCAACAAGCGGCTCAAAAACTGGAAGAACAAGAGTTAGAAACTACGGTGGTGGATGATCCGTTCTCTGTTATCCCGGGTGCTTTGCCGGGTACCACTACTACCACGACGACTACCACTACCACCACTACTTCCTCTACCGGGTTACCGGGCATGAGCGAAGTGGTACCGGGGTTAAGCGGTAGCGGTATGACGCGTGTCTCTGCCGAAGCCAGTGCGGCCTCTCGGGCAAAATATATTGAAGGGTTAGATGCCTATAACCAGGACGATTTTGAACGTGCTCGCCAGGCGTGGATTGTGGCTAAACAATTAGATCCGGGCAACGCCGATGCCGAATTGGGCTTGCGTAAAGTGGAAGAGCTGATGATGATTAAATAGGAGTATGTCATGAAATTAACTTCAAAATGGCTTTTATGGTTTGTATTGGTTACGGTGTATGCTGCCGTAATCGGCGGTTTATTCTATTACAACCTATTCAAATTTGTATTTGATAAAAAATTGCAAAACGAAATGGTGGAAATGGTGCGCTACCGGGCCCCGCAGTTGGTGCAAGGTTTAGCGGCCAGACCAAAACAGGTCTCTTTCAACGAAGCCAGCCAAATGAAAGAGATGATGCAAAATGATGCCCGCATTAAGAGCATTGTGTACCTCAATTACGACGGTTCCATCCGCTGGCATGAAAATACCAAATTTATGGGCATGTCCTACACGGATTATGACAGTTCGGTAGGGTTTGATACCAATGCTGCCGTGCAGGCTATTCGCAGTGGGTTGCCCCGCGCCATTTTAGCCAATAAAGGGGATATTTATGATATGGCGGTGCCGCTGTTAGCCAAAGGTAATACGGTGGCCGGGGTAGTCAATTTGACTGTTTCCCGCGCGGCCGCCCGGGACCTGATCCGCTCTTCTATGGTACGCTATGCGGTAGGGGCGGCCATTATGATTTTGCTCATCGGGTTTGTGCTGTATCTGTTTTTACTGCTCAAAGTCATTCGGCCCTTAAATTCGCTCAAAGACAGTATTGATGTGGTGTCTCTCAATAATTTGTCGTTAGATTATCCGGAACGCAAAGACGAAATTGGCGACGTGGCTAATGCTACCCGCGGCCTGCTGGTAAAATTAAGTGAAGATGTAAAGAGTTTGGAACATGGTGAAATTTTAGCCTTGGAAAAAGAAAAAACGTGGTGGAAGGCCATCTTTGCCGTAGCTGTCCCCAAGGGAACCCGCGCTATTGTGGTGGATGAAAACAACAACGTACTCTATACCAATTTTGAATTAAAAGAGTTGGAAGAACGCAAAGTCCACTTGTTGGATATTTTTGACGGACGTCAGCAAGAAATTATCCAAGTAGTGGGCGAAGCCTTGGAAAACCCCACCAAAGTATTGCGGGGTTCTGTGATGAACGGAAACGTCAAATGCATTGTCAAAGCCGTGCAGTTGCCTGATGATGCAGGCAAGAACCGTATTGTAGTCGTATTAGAGCCTGAAAAATAAGTATATTTAGGAGAGTATATGAAAGTAGAAATAAAAAAAATATCTATTAAAGATGTGTTCTTTTCAGTATTTCCGCTGGCCGTATTTGTGCTGATGTTAATGACGGCTTGCTTGGAAGTATTCAAACCGGAAGCCACACTCACCGTTTCTTATTTAATGGGGTTGGTGATGTACGCAATTCAAGGTACCATTTTATTTCTAGTATCTACGGTTGTTTTCTTGTTTGTATATAACTTTTTGTGCTCGTTGGGGATCCGCGGGGTACGGGTGGAATTAGAAGATAAATAGAGGACTGTATGAAGAAAGCACTTTCTATTCTGCTGGTAGCGGCGGTAGCCGTACCGTTGTGGGCTGCCACTTCTCAACAAAAAGCAACCCCCAAAAACAAACAAGCGCAGGCTCAGTTTATTATTGTGGAATCCGGCGAATATAAATCGGGCCAGGAAGACGCCCGCTTAACAGCCGGCTTGGGCCAATTTTTAGGGATGGAACCGGTAGTGACTAAAATGACCCAGTTGCAAGCCTTGCAAGATGAAACGCTGGCCAATTTGGATTATAGTTTCTTGCCGTTGTACCTCATTAAGAAAACGGATGAAGTACGTTCCAAAATGGAACTGCCGCTTAAACAAGGCATTGTACAAGAAACGGCCGATTATATTGTGTTGGCACACCAAACCCGTATGGGCGTGTATACCCAACGCGAAGCCAAACCCAATGTGATGGAAATTTTTGTTATGTCCCAATGCCCTTACGGGGTCATGGCGGAAAATGCTGTGATAGAAGCCAAAAAGAACGGGGAATTTCCCAAAGATAAAATCGTCAAATTGCGCTATATTGTCAGTTACGATCCGGCCAAGGGATTTTCCAGCCTGCACGGTTCTGCCGAGTGGGAAGAAGATGTCCGCCAATTATTGATTGCCAAATACTATCCTAACAAACTGTGGCAGTATTTATCCGTGCGTAACCAAGATTACCGCTCCAGCCGCTGGGACAAAGCCATGGAAGCGGCCGGCATTGACCCTAAAAAAATCATGAAGAAATTTGATACGGAAGGGTTGGAATTGCTTAAGGCCGAGGCCGCCTACGGCGAAGAATATAATATTAACGCCTCTCCTACCTTCTTGTGGGAAGGAAAAGTATTATTAGATTTTGGCTCCGCTTCGCAAATTGAAGGGTTCTCGTTCTTAAATCCTTCTAAAGCGCGTGGAGGTGCTGCCGCCGCTCCTACCGGCAGTTGCTAGTTATTAGTAGGTTTTAGACGGGGGCTGGGCCTGTACCTGGCCCCCGTTTGTACAATAGATTAGTGAGGTTGTACCCAATTCATGAAAAGTAAACGTTTTCAAGGCCTATTTGCCAAGGCGGTGATCGTTCTTTTTATCATCTCCATGGTGCCGGTATTGGTAATTGGATACCGCACGTTGAAGATTAACGAACGTTTGCTTAAAAATGAAACGTTGCAAAAGCAACAAATGGTGGCGGAACGCTTGGCCCATACTGTGAGTGATGCCCTCAAAGACCAGGAGCAGATGCTTAGCGAATTTGGCGAGTTGCACGCCTCCGTAAGGGCTTTGGGGCTGGTTTCGGAGTATGATTTAGCGTATTTGCACCGTCATATCCCAAGTTTATTTTACGTTACACTTATTGATTCTTCCAAACAAGTTATTTTTTCAAACGGTTCGTTCCCGTCACTGAGTTTTTCGCAAGTGCGTTCCACGCTCACCCAAACGTGTTTGGCGGGGAACCGTTTTATCAGTGATGTTTACTATACGTCACAAGGCAAGCCGTTTATTTGGATGGCGGAGCCTTTGTACAGTGACGACAAATCTTCCGAAGTTAAAGCGGTTTTTGCGGTGGCGTTGTA
>ONQH01000030.1 GCA_900319885.1 Candidatus Avelusimicrobium ruminicola | reverse complement strand
GATCTGTCAATATTCCACAGCACCACGCGGGCATAATCCTGCCGGTAGCCTTCGTAAATCACTACCGGGTCAAAGTGAAACCCCAGCCGATACCCGGCCCGGGCTACCTCACACGCGGCTTGCAGGCGCGCGGTTAATTTAGGGGTAAAATGTTCGGCTTTTTCGGTAATCGGGGCCGCGTTAACGGACCACGAAACCACCACATTTTCACATCCGCCCACCTGCAAAAGTCCCCCGATATTAGTGCTCTTGGTCTTAAATTCAAACTGCCACTGCGGCCGTTTGCGGAAAAAGGGAACCAGTTGCGCGCTGTATTGGGTAATATCATCAAATACCAGCGAGTCGGTAAACTCCCCACTGCCAATGCGCGGCCTATCAAAGGGACCTGTGCGGAAATGGGCCTGGTCAATTTTCGCTAAAAACTCATCCACGTTCGCCGGCAATAAAACCGCGTGCAGATTTTGGTACTGTTGCAAAAAGCAATATTCACATTCGAAGCGGCACCCAAACCCCAGATTGACTAAATTATACCCGCACCCGGCCGACCCGCAACTGCACGGGCAAGGCTTCAAAAAGTCGTACTTTTCCCGGTGGATAAACAACGTATCAAGACGTTGCGAAAAATACGGACTGCCCACTTGGGTTTTGCCATCCGTTTCATGAAACTGAGCCTGCGGGAATAAAGCACGCACGCGTGCCGCCAACAGCGTATTTTTGACCGAGGTTTCAATATAAATGGTTTTGGGGGCAAACGGGCGCGGAGTCAAATCGGCCTGTTGGGCGGGATCCAGATCCAGTTTAGGCAAATAGAATTGATCTTTGCGCGCGGTTTTGAAATTTACCGGATAGCGTTTTTGTAACAAAATTTTTTTTGCCCGTTCAAAATTCAAATTTTTTTCCGGCGGCAAAATGGTAGCCACAGGGGCCTGGTCGCGCTTGGCAATTTCATACACCAGGCGAACCAATTCACGCTGTTTATTGATGCCCAAGCTGGGCAATAATTGCGTTACGTAATTTTCTATGGCGTTAAGTGGCATAATTCCTCCGCAGTAAGTGTCACCGCCGACGCGTCGGCATTTTGTTGTACCTGTTGGGCCGAGCGCGCCCCCGTTAAGGCACATGTAACGCCCGGTTGAGCCAGCACCCACGCCAGAGCCACCTGCACGGGTAGCACTTGTTTTCTGTCCGCTATTTGTTTCACGCGCGCAACGATGGATTGTGCTTTTTCAAACGCTTCTGCGCGGTAACATTTGTAAAAATAATTGCGTGCATCAGCCCGGCGCAAGTTCGGTTCCCGCCGGTATTTTCCGCTTAAAATACCGCCACATAAGGGACCGTACGCCATAAACCCCAGTTGATACGCGCGGCAAATCTCTAAAATCCGGGTTGCCTTTTGTGCGTGCAAAATAGATAATTCATCCTGCACGCAACTGATACTTCCCGTGCGCGCCATTTCTTCCAAGGTATCCGCGGGGATATTACATACCCCAATGTAGCGAATTTTGCCTTGCTTTTGCAACGCAAGTAGCGTGTTTAACACTTCCTGCCAGGGTACTTGCGGATCTAAATAATGGATAAAATAAATATCAATAAAATCGGTTTGTAAACGACGCAGAGACGTTTCCAACTGCGTGCGGATGGTTGAGGCGCGCAAGTCGTGGTCCGTCCAGGAGCCGTTTTTTACGAGTCCGCATTTGGTAGATAACAAAACGTGTGAACGCCGCCCAAGGAGCGCGCGGCCTAACAGTTCTTCGCTGGAGCCATAGATCGGGGCCGTATCTATCAAATTGCTCCCCGCTTGCAGGGCCGCCTCCACCGTCTGTTGTACGGTGCGTTCGTCCGCATTTCCCCAATCATATCCGCCGCCTAATGCCCAGCCACCCAGGCCGATGACCGGAACTTCTATGTTTGTTTTTCCCAGGCGGTTACAGCGCATATTACCAAAGTCCGTTTTCTGCCATAAAGCAAGCGTTTACGGCTTTTATCCCAGCGGCAGTGGCCAACACAAAGGCGTGGTCTTCCTGCGCACCCGGTTGAAACCAAATTTCGCGCACGCCTTTGGCTTTGCACTGCTCCACAGCACCCAACAAAGCCGCCGGCGGGATTACCATAATGGCAACTTCTACGCTCCCGGGCACCTCTGTCAGCGTAGCATATAGGCGATGTCCGTCCACGTCTCCCCCTTTGGGGTTTAGGCCCACTACCTTAAAACCCTTTTGAAGCAACGTATGAAAAATTTTGTAGCCGTATTTAGACGGATCTTGCGATACGCCAAACACGGCTATGGTTTTATGTTGATACGAAGAATTAGGCATTGGGAATTCCAAAATTGCTCCCCATGGCCTGGGCAGCCATCATTTGGCTGTCGCGAATCCCTTTATTAAAAGCGGCTTTGATTTCTTCACCCAGTTCGGCTTCGCTGACATTTTTGAAAGACGGGTCCACCTTTACTTCCTTCACTTCCATAGATCCGTTTAAGGTAAGTTCTACTACATGTTTGGGGCTTTCGGCTTTAATCACCATGGCATCCAAGCGTTTTTTCATTTCTTCCATTTGCCCTTTCAATTTCCACAAATCTTTGAGTTGTCCTAATTTATCAAACATAATTTCTCCTTATTGTATTTTTTATATTGTAACTTTTATAAATCTACAGCCGCAAATGTGCGTACAAAAACGACACTGGCTCGCACCGTTTTACCTGTAAAAACTTGCTGTGCCGCCTGCTGATAAACCGTCAGTTGGGCGCGGTATTTTTGGTTAAACACGTTACGTTCCTGCCCAGGGGATACCCGGTCTGTTTTATAATCTACCAGCCATAGCGTACCGTCAGGGCGTTCAAAAACCGCATCTATAATCCCTTGTTGTACGGTTTTATTTTCAAGCGGTAAAATAAAAGGCATTTCGGCCGCCAGCAATTTACAGGTACGAAGGGTATGATACAAGGGCGAATTGACAAACGGACTCAACACGCTAATCGCCTCCTCTGCCCGTTGAATCGCGCCCGCCCGTTTTGCTCCCCATGTACACGCTTGTGCTAGATCGGTTTTCGGCTGGGTGCATAGGGCTTCTAAGGCGTAGTGGCAGATGGTCCCCAGTTGGGCCCCTAGACGTTGCTCTTGCGTAAACAAGTCATTTTCTTCCAGTTGGCTGGGGGCCTGTTTGCGAGCCTGACTTAGTTGCTCTTGATAGGTCTGCAACCGCTTTTCATAAGCATCTTTCCAAGACGATAAAGCAGGCATATCGTCTTTAATAGAGGTAGAAGCAACGTGCTGATAAATAAACTCCCGCGGCTCTTGATAAGTTTGATAGGAAACCGGAATTTGCCCTTCCCCCACGGCGGTTTGTTTCCCATCCGGGAAAAGACCTGCCGCCACAAAGGCACGGGCCGCTTTGGCAGCACCCGCCCGGTTATCCGCGGTTAAAATAAGTTTTTCTTCGGCCCGGGTAAGTGCTACATATAAAATGCGAACCTCTTCGCAACGGCTGTGCTTTTTTTGTTCTTCTTCCAAAAAGGCTAAGTTGATATCGCACAAGGCCCCCACACGCAGGCCATACATATTGTACTGCCAGGAAAACAAATGGGCTTTAGGATCGGCGGAGCCGCCAGATTCCCGGCGCGATAAATCAGCCAAAATAACTACCGGAAATTCCAATCCCTTGGATTTGTGCACCGTCAAGAGCGATACGGCATCTGCCGTTTCATCCATAGGCGGCAGCATAAAGTCAGCCGGATTATCCAACCGTGCCAACAAATCCGTTAAAAATGTGCTCAACGAGGCATTGGGTTGGGTTTGATATTGTTCCGCCAAGGTTACAAATTGATGCAAATAAGCCAGTGTGTGCTGGGCATCATACGCCGCGGCGCACACTTCCGGCAAGAAAGTTTGATCCAAAATCTGTTCTAGTAATTCCTTTAAGCAAACCCGTCCGGCCAGTTTGGAAAAATGGTCAATTTGCCGCGCACAGGCAGCGGTAAGTGGGTTCTGTAATAGGGAAGGCAAATTCAATTCTCCTTCATTGGCTAATTGATAAAGTTGTTCATCCGTCAACGCCCCCAGCGGGCTACGCAATACCCCCGTTAAGGCAATTTTGTCTTCGGGGTCAGCCACCGCCTGTAAAAATAACAGTAGGTCATTTAACTCTTGCTTATGGAAGAAATCTTTGTCCTTTTCCGTACTAAACGCAATATTATGCCGCCGCAACGCATCCGTAAAAATACGTGTATCGGTACCCACCCGTGTTAAAAGAGCAATATCCCCATACCGTAGTTTTTGCCCGTTAGCCAGCGGCAGAACGTTTACATTTTCGCTAATCCAGCGGGCCACTTGTTCGGCCTGGTTGTGGCGGAAATCATCTGCCGACGGTTTTTTGTCCTCCGGGGCGCGCACAAATAGCCACTCCACTACCGGGCTTTGGGCTGTTTTCTGGGTAAAAATGGGAACATACGCCGGCTGAAAAGCACTTTCCTGCACCATCGCGCGCGAACATACTTCATTGGCTACAGCCACAATGCCTTCCCGGCTACGGAAGTTTTGCTGCAAAAAACACTTTTTACCGCCTTGTTTAAGAATTAAATCCGTAAACAATTCATACGCGGTAATATCGGCTCCGCGAAAGCGATAAATAGATTGTTTTGGGTCGCCCACTACCAACAATTTCCCCGGCTGCAGGCGCACATCTTGCCAGCGGGAGGCCGTGCCGGTTTTCTCTTCGGCCAAGAAGAGCAACAGTTCCCCTTGTACGGGATCCGTATCTTGAAATTCATCAATAAATAACGCATCAAATTTTTCTTTGAGCACGCGGCGCACGCGTAAGTTTTGCGCCAGTAAATTACGCGTTTTAATAATTAAATCATCAAAACTCAGCACCCCTTCCTGCTCATACAAAGCGCGTACTTCTTGCGCTAAAGGTGCCACCAGTTCGCACGCACGCAAAAAGAGCGTTTGATTTTCCGGCGTGATTTTTTGGGCAAAACCAACCAATGCACGGGCTTCTTCATATGCGTCCGCTTCCCAGCCTTTACACGGCGCACTGGGCACCGAAGGACATCCTTCTTCCGGAGCGGGAGAAAGCGAACTTCCCGCTAAAAATAATTGCGTGCGTTGCAACGATTGGGCCGCCCACGCAAGGGCTTTTTCTATGGCACGCGGTTTGGTTTTGGCGGGTAAATAAGCCTGCGACAACGTTTGGGCTTGCTGTGCCTTTTGCGCGCACAATTTGATATGCATATCGCGGTGGCTGTAATAATCATATTCCACAGGTTTTAGTGCCGCCAGGGATTGCGCTAACCCTTCCAGGTCTTCCAGCGAAAGCGTACCCAACACTTCCTTCCAACGCGCCACTTGCGGGGCATGCACACCTAATTGTTGGTCTAAAAACCGGTTCCATCGTTCCGCAAAAAGTTGTTCTGCTTTTTGCCCGGTATCAATTTGTGCCAAGGGAGAGAGGCCCGCTTCCAACGGAAATATTTTCAAAATCTCGGCACAAAAACTGTGAATAGTGCCGATAGAGGCACGGTCCAGCCGCGCCAAGGCAGCCTGCGCGCGCGTCACCAAATCGGCATCCGCCAGGCCAAAGTTTTCCCGCAGGATGCGCAACGTTTCATATTTTTTATCCGTTTGATATACGTCCGGTTCCGGGGGATTTGTTTTTTCCGCGGCGACTTGCTCCAGCAACTGCTGTAATTTAAAAACAAAACGTGTTTTTATTTCGGCGGCGGCCTTATCCGTAAATGTTAGTGCCACTAATTTTTCTACCGGAATTTGCTGGGCCAACACACACAAACAAAGCCGGTGAATAAGCGAAGTTGTTTTGCCCGTACCCGCCCCGGCTTCTATAACCAAATTCACCCCGGTAAGGGTTAAGACCAGTTGTCTATCTTCCTTCATCATAACGGCGGGCCTCCTCTAACGATACGTGCTGGGCACTTTTTTGGGCACGTAACAGCGGCTTAAAAGCATCCTTACGACATAGCAAATGATAGGGGCAATACTTACATGTTTTCCCCGGACACATAAACAATGTACCTGCTTTGACCAAATCGGTAAGATGTTGCAAGAAAGCACAAGCACGCTCTTTGATGGCCGCATATTCTTCGGCCGATAAATCGCGCTTGCTATAGGGGTCAATGGACAGCAAATAAGACCCTCCCGTTTGATACGCTTGCCAGGTTTTTTCCTGCTGAGCCATAAGAATATACAAGACCGGCTGAAAAACAAGAAGCGTAAAAAAATCTTTGGCCAGGTCCGTCGTCCCTTTGCGCGTAGATTTATAATCGGCGATACAAAATTGTTTTGTGGTCTCATTGACGTCTATGCGGTCTATAAACCCCCGCAAGCGAAACGGCACCCGCGCGCACGGGGTAGTAATCACTTCTTGTTCAAAATAACGCGGCACAAAGTCCCCCAGTGCATGCACATCCTTTACCGCAAAGTCGCCTAATTTTTGGCAAATATTTTCTAAAATAATTTCCCACACAACGGGATAAATGCCAAACTTGCGGTAAGAATCCCGCGTGTAATGTTTGGCCACAATCTGCTGCATATAGGCCGCTAAGGCCGTATCAAATGAATTGTGTAGATCGCCTTTTTCAACCAAGGTTTGGTAAAATTCCCGTAAAATTTCATGATATGCGGTCCCTTGTTTATTAGAAGGCAGCATTTGGCGGCTGGCCGGTTCTTCCGGCTCCCCCAGGCGAAGGGCGCGCTTGAAAAAATACTTCATAGGGCAAGCGCCCAGTTCCTGCAAAGCCGAGGGCGAAAAACCGCGTGTATTTTCCCGCTTGAAAAGTTCTTCCCCTTGTGAAAATACCCCATCATACGCGCCCAGGGGGCCCGTTTGCGAAAGCAGATGGGCCGCTTGCAGGGCACGGGATTTTTCTTCTGTTAACAGACCGACCGCCTGATATTTTTCAACCGCTTGGTCACTTAAAATAAATCGGTAGGAAAGTTCCTTGGGCGTCAAACAAGACACAGCGCATGTACGCAACCGCTCGGCTAATTGCCCACTCACCCACGGGGCATCTGTCGCACGCAAATTCAGTTCACACGCCCGGGCCAATTCCGTTGCATACAAGGACACCACCGCCGGTTTCCCGTCAGTTGTATAGCGGTTATATAGCACGTATAATTGCTCGGTGGCTGTTGTAATGGCGTTATAAAATAGTAATTTTTCTTCATCCCCGCGATCCAAACTGGCGTTGATCCAATACCCTAAGGTTTCCCGCAAATGGTAGCGGTAATAATCGCGCAGGATGGGGTCTTCGGGCGTAACCAACGGGAATTCCTGATCATTAAGCCCTAATAAAAATACGGTTTTGAAGCGAAGGCCGCGCCCGCGCACCACGTCCGTAACGGTAAGCCCGCCCTGTACCGATTCCACCTCATTAAAGGTAAGCGCGTTTAAGGCTTGGGTAATTTCCGGCACCAACTCACCGGCGTGACAAGCCGGGCGCACGGCCGCGTAAGCATTTATTTTGCTAATCGTTTCACGAATTTTTTGGTAAATCTCCGCATCTTTGCCTTCAAAGACGGTTTCATCCACATAGGCCGTCAAAAAATCTAATGCGTGCTGCACGCCGCTTGTCCACGCTTGCGAACGGCCCAGTTGCTCCAACTTTTCATGAGCCCCACGGATCCACGTCAATGTTTCCGGTTGAAAATCGGGGGTTTGGGGAAGCAAATCTTCCCATTGGGATAAATCGCGGCTCACGAGCGAGCGGCTTACCAACCGGCGCCACGCGGCTTTGTGCGGCTCTTTGAAATAAGGCGAAGAAAACACGGCCAATACATTTTCGCGCGAAAACCCACTGGCAGCCAAACTAAATAAATTCAAACAAAATGTCCCCAGCGCATATTTGTAAAGCGGATAGGTAAACGACGCATCCAATGCGATGCAGTTGGCTTTACAAGCGCGGCGCAATTCTTCTTGATACGGCGCTATATTACGTGCCAGCACGGCCATATCCGCTAACGGTTGCCCGGCTTGCATGCGTTTACAAATTTCTTTGACCACATAAAAAATACTTCCGCTCATGTTAGGCGCGCTGACAATTTCCACGTGCGCCCCGGGATCACTGCCGCTCCCGGCAAATAGATAGGCTCCGCTTTGACCTACGGCAAGCGGCACCGCGGTTTGTGCATTTTCCGCCTCAGGGTCGCGCAACCAGTTTGTTTCAAAAAACTTTTGGGCAAAAGCGTACGCCGGATGTTTTTCGTACGGGGCAAACACGGTAATGGGATAAAACGAGCGGATCCGGTTGGTTAATTCCAACTGGCGCCCGGGCATATCGTAAAATCCGTAAATAATAATATGGGAAAAACTATGCAGATAAGCGGACGTTTCTACCTGATTTAGCGCGCGCTCAAAGGCGGTTTGGTAGGAACGATACCCGGGAATGCTGTTTTCGCGCTCCAAATAACGCTTATACACGTGTACCAGCCACTCAAAACGTCCCCCGTCTTGCTCCAATACATAGTCAGGCATGCTTAGCAAGTGTTCTTCCAGCACAGCCGGGTCCGCTAAGGAATCGGCCAAGTCACGCAGCGAACTTTTTACCGCCTGCACAAACCCGTGCGAAAGCGCATAACGCTTTAGGCCGGGTTCACTTAAGATTTCTTTAATTAAAAAGTCGCGCACGTGATCTTGCGGCAAAAGAGGCAATGTGTCACCGGGGGC
>ONQH01000012.1 GCA_900319885.1 Candidatus Avelusimicrobium ruminicola | reverse complement strand
ACTACAGCATTTTGTGTTTCAGGCGGCTGGCAATATTATCCAACTCATCTAGGGAGTGATAGTGGATGACGAGCGCCCCTTTGGCCGGGTTTTTACCGAATTTGACTTCTACTTTAGTCCCCAGCGCTTCTTGCAATCCTTGTTCAAATAGCACAATTTCCGCATTTTTAGCGGTAGTATTTGCCTTTTTCTCGCGCACTTCTACCAGGGCATTGGCGGCTTTTTCTGCTTGCCGCACCGACAATTTCCCTTTGACAATGCGTTGAAAAAGTTCCGTACGCGTAGGACCGGGAACAATCATCAGCAAGGCCCGGGCATGGCCTTCCGTAATGGTATGATCTTGCAAGGCTTGTTGAATTTCCGGCTCCAGTTCCAGCAAACGTAGCGTATTGGAAATAGACGCTTTAGATTTGCCGCAATAGGCCGCCAAATCTACCTGTTTGATATAGAACTTATTCATTAAATTGCGGTATCCCAGAGCAGTTTCAATGGGGTTTAGGTCTTCGCGCTGGATATTTTCAATTAACGCCAAGGCGCAGAGTTCCTGGTCGGTTAAGTGTTTATGCACAATGGCATCAATGGTGGTAAGCCCGGCCAGTTGCGTAGCACGGAAACGACGTTCCCCAACGACAATCTCATATTTATCCAAGCCGGCATCATACACCACCACAATGGGTTGTGTAAGGCCGTGTTCTTTGATAGAAGCGGCTAATTCTTGCAGTTTTTCTTCATCAAACACGCGGCGCGGTTGAAAACGGTTCGGTACAATCTTATTAACATCAATAGATTGCACGCTCATTTCCGGCAAATTTTGCACAACTTGTGCCGCTTGTTGCATAGGCATATCGGCTACTTCTTGGGTTTGTTTAATTAAGGCATCAAGGCCTTTTCCTAATGCTTGTCTGGCCATGGGTTATCCTCCAAAATCGTAATTGATGGCGCGTTCGCCGGTTAATTTCAAATCAGTAAAATCTTCCGCTTTGGCTCCGCGGCGGGTTAAAAATTCTACAGCCAATTTAATATAGGCCTCTGCCCCGCGGCAAGCCGGCTCATAATCAAAGATAGACTGCCCAAAACTGGGAGCCTCGGCCAGGCGGATGTTGCGCGGGATAGGCGTTTTATAAATTTTTTCGCCAAAGTAGCGGCTGACTTCGTCGCGCACTTGTTTGGCTAGGTTGAGGTGGGCATCATACATAGTTAGCACGCCGCCGTCCATTTTAAGTTTGGGATGCAGAAATTGTTTAATTTTATTGACCGTCTCCATAAAGTGTGCCAACCCTTCCATGGCATAATATTCACACTGGACCGGGGTGATAACGCTATCTGCGGCCATCATGGCATTTAAGGTTAGCAGCCCCAAAGAAGGCGGGCAGTCAATAATAATAAATTTGTACATATCGCGAATAGGGGCTAAGGCGTCTTTGAGCATATTTTCGCGGCCGCGGACATTGACTAACTCCACTTCCGCACCGGCTAAATCTTTACAGGCCGGCAGTACATCTAAAAATTCACTGGAAGTCTGCCGCACTACCTGGTCAAACGGAGCCACTTTGGTAAGCAGGTGATAGACTGATTTTTGTCCATCTTCCACCGTTACCCCCAAGCCGGAGCCGGCATTTCCCTGTGGGTCAAAATCCACCAACAGCACTTCTTGGTTTAAGCAAGAAAGCGCGTACGCCAAATTGATAGAGGTTGTCGTCTTGCCGACGCCGCCCTTTTGATTTGCAACTACTACAATTTCTGCCATAATTCCTCCTACCTATATTAAATCATAATTCAGCCTAAACCGCAAGGCAGTTTTCACGTGAAAACTATTTAATAAGGCTGATTTTTTTGAGCGGCCAGTAAATAAACCAGGCTTTCCCTTTAATATTTTCCCGCGGTACTGGGCCCCAAAAGCGGGAATCACAGGAATTATCCCGGTTGTCCCCCATAACAAAATAGGTCCCTTCCGGCACTACTACCGGGCCAAAATCATCCCGCAATTCCAACCCTAAATAATTATCCAGTATGTTTTCCTGCCAGATTTGTTGGTAGGCTTGGGGGTCATCATTGATTACCCCGGAAATACGTGGTATGTCTTCATAGACTTCATACGCTTGCGCGGGGAGTTCTTGCCCGTTAATCCAGGGGCGTCCGTTTTTAATTTCTACCGTTTCCCCCGGCAGGCCGATGACGCGTTTTACAAAATCGCGCCCGTATTGGGTTTGGTCTCCGCAGTTAATTTGATTGCGGTCTTTGGCAGGAAACTGAAAAATAATAATATCCCCTCTTTTAATATCCTGAAACTGGCCAAAACGGATGTTTGTTAGTGGGATGCGGAAGCCATACGCCGCTTTATTTACAAACAAGTGATCCCCTTCTACTAACGTATAGCGCATGGAAGCAGAGGGAATTTTGAAGGCTTGGATAAAGAAGAACATCACGATAGAGGCTACAAACCCGGCAAAATAGACGGTGTTGCTCCAGTCTAAATTAGACTTAATCATTTGTTCTTGTTTTTTACCATCCGCCTTACCGGCTGCCTTATATCCATAGGCGGCTAACGCCACAATAATCAGTTCCCCCAGCAAAAACTTTTTCACGGGATAAGGTTCCCCCAGTCCTCCGTTCATTACAAACAAGGCAACGTATAGGGCACAGGTTAAAATTAAGAATAAAAACGCCGCGTGCCACTTATTAAATACAGCCGGGAGCGTAAGTTTCTTTTTCTTCTGCAACCAGCGTGTAGTTAACGTAAAGGCATACATAATACAGGCGGCTAAAAACAGTCTTGCTTCCATAATTTCTCCTAAAAAGTTTTCACGTGAAAACTTTTATGTATTTAGTTTTTCAAATTTGTCCGGTCTAAAAAGTTTTCACGTGAAAACTTTTTATCCCTATTTACTTATCAAATGTTGATAAAGTTGTTGATATTGTTGAGAACTATCTACTATTGTAGCACTTTTTTGCAAAGCGTGCGAGCCCATTTCTTGGCGTAAAGAAGCGTTTTCATAAAGTTCGGTAAGTAGGCAAGCCAAGAGCATTTCATCCCCGGGGTTGCAAACAAACCCGGTCTTTCCATGCTCTACCTGTTTGGGCATATCCCCCACCTTGCTCACGATACAGGGCAGACCCGCTTGCTGGGCCTCTAAAAGGGCCAACGGCAGCGATTCCTCCTTTGAAAAGAGTACAAACACGTCCGCCATATTAAGCCAGTCGTTTATGTTTTTCTGTTCCCCGACCAGGAATACGTTTTGGGATAAGTTCTTTTCGTTAATCAATTTTTCTAAAGCGTTCCGCTCTTCCCCCTCCCCCACATACACTAATTTTGCCTGGGGACAGTTGGGAAGAATTTTTTCAAAAGCGCGCAGCAACCCTTGCGGGTTTTTAACCGGAGCCAACCGCGCCACGGAAATAAAAATACAGTCATTTTCTGCAAATCCTTGCGTTTGGCGCATAGATTTTTTAAGAGAATTATCTTTGAAAAATTGGCTTTTTCCCACGGAATTACCTATATGAATTGTTTTTTCTTGGCGGTAATGCTGGTGAGTAATTAAATAATTATAGGTGCTTACAGACTCGGCTGTGCTGACGCTATCTATCCCTTTTAGGGTCCGGTCCAGCCAACGCATCCATAGCGGTTTTTGGGATAGATCAAAATGAGGGGTAGTAATTAGTTTGCACTTTTTCCCCGCACAGGCCAGGCGGCTAAATTCAATGGCTCGAAATAAAAGGGCATGCACAATATCCGGCTCAAATTGCTGGATGATTTTTGATAATTGGGAAACCGTTCCCAAGCCGGCCCCTTTCATTTGTAAAGAAACAACATCTACCCCCTCTTGGGCTAATTGCAACCCGATACTACCCACAGGTTTCAAACTTATCACTTTTACCGTATGCTGGGAAACGGACCGCACCAACCCTGCCAAAGCAGTTTCCGCACCGCCCGTTTCGGTAGATGTAATTACATACAAGATTTTCATAAAATTTATTATAGCAAGTTTTGCTGGCGGGAGGGGGAAAAATTATCTTAATAAAAATGCTTATTTTTTAAGGATTTTTTTCAAAACCTGGGCTCTTTTGCACCAAAAAGAAGCGGGCCTTGTACTTACTAGGCCCGTTTTGAGTTTAATTTTCAAAATTTTAATATTACCAACTCTGCAATATTAAAAATTTTACGCGGGTTTGAATTGGTCCTTGCCCACACCACAAACCGGGCAGACCCAATCTTCTTTTACATTTTCCCACGCGGTTCCGGCCGGTACCCCGTTATCCGGGTCGCCCACCGCGGGATCATACGTGTATCCGCATACTTCACATACATATTTTACCATAACACTCTCCTATAAATGAGTTGCCCCCGAAGGGGTTTTGCCCTTAATGACCGTATGATAATACTCATAGGTTAAAGGGGTGCCTTGCGGCTTAAAAATTTCTCCCGCTACGACGTTGCCAATAAAAAGCGAGTGGGTTCCCACGTCCAGCACTTTTTCTACGCGTGCTTCCACGCACGAGAGCGTGTGCTCTTTTACGACGGGGCAACCCGTTACGCCCGGCGTGCAGGACACCTTGGCAAATTTATCAAAATTACGCCCGGTGCGAAAACCGAAAATACCGATAAACACCAGCGGCGTTTCTTGCTCCAACGGCATCACCGCAAATACATTACTTTTCAAAATTACGTCGTGCGTGTAACTGTTTTTGCACACACAAACCGCGATCTTTGCCGGGTCGGCCGATACTTGAAAAGCCGTGTTTACAACCAGCCCATTTTTTGTTTCCCCGTCGGCAGACGTAACCACATACAACCCGTAAGAAAATTTGTTTAACCCTTGGCAAATACACGCGTCCATCAGTTTATTTTCTCCGCGAGTTTTTGGCTAACCAGCACGCCTAATTCTTCACACTGTTTAAGCATTTTCTCGTCGGGCACAAAGCAACTTTTCACCGCCGGCGAAACGATTTCTACGCCCATTTCTTCCAGCGTTTTGGTCAGGCTGTCTATCGGTGCTCCGTTCCACCCGTACGAGCCAAACGCCGCCCCGATTAAATTTTTCTTTTTAAGCCCTTTCAAATAGCAAAGCACGTCGGCCATGGCGGGATAAATAGTACTATTTAATACCGGTGTACCGACGAGGATGGCCCCCGCGTCTAACAGTTCGGTAATTACCTCACTGCGGTGGCACGCATGCATGGACATCAGTTGCACACGGGTTCCGTTTTGACGTAACCCGTCGGAAATAGACTGGGCCATTTTCTCGGTACTGCCCCACATGGTATCATACACAATAACGGCTTTGTTGGTGGGTTTTTGGGCGGCAAACTGCGCGTATAAGTTTACAATCTTAGACGGATCTTTGCGCCAAATAAAGCCATGGTCCGGCGCAATAATTTTAGGGGCCAACCCCATTTGTTGCACTTGCGCTAAAAAGCGAGTTACTAAATCCGAATAAGGCAAAACAATATTGGCATAGTATTTACGCGCTTCTTGCATCCAAACGGCCTCGTCATTTTCGTCGTCAAATAAATTAGAAGTAGCCAAGTGCATGCCAAAAACGTCGTTGGTAAACAAGACGTCTTCTTTTTCCAAATACGCCAGCATACTGTCGGGCCAATGGAGCATGCGCGCTTCTACGAAGGAAAGTGTGTCACCCCCTAAGTCAATTTTATCGCCGGTTTTGACGGCTTTAATTTCAAAAGAGGGGTGCAACTGCGCGATTAAATTTTTCACACCCATCGCCGACGCATACACCGCCGAAGGTTGCATATCCGCCACCGCCTGGCATAACGCGCCGGAGTGGTCCATTTCAGCATGGTTGGAAATAATTAGGTCTATTTTCTTCGGGTCTATGACGCTGGCAATCCGGGCCATCATTTCCGGGTAAAACGGCTTTTTGACCGTGTCAATAAGCGTGGGTTTTTTACCTAAAATTAAATAGGCGTTGTACGTCGTGCCGCGCGTGGTGGCATAGCCGTGAAAATCGCGTAAATTCCAATCAATCGCCCCCACCCAATAGACGTTGGGGGATAGTTGCAAAGCTTTCATAAAATCTCCTTTTGCTGCCCGTGGCAGTGTGTGGTTATATTATATTATTTTTTGCTTTGCCACAGCCCGTGTAAATTGCAATATTCCCGGGCGGTTACGTCGTCAGAGCAAGTTTGAAATTCCGCTTGGGCCGGCTCGCCGGGTTTAATATAGGCGCGTTGTACTTGGTGGCAGGTATTGCAAATCACTTCTATCCACTCAATATGATGCTCATCCGTGGCCGGATGCGGTACAGAGCCCACCTTTACGCGGTAACCCCCGTCTATTTTTTCCAATACCGGCACATGTTTTTCGGCCGCACCGTCTGTTTCACCGGCTACCAGTTTGTGCATGGGTTTACCGCAGCACATCATTTCTCCGGCGCCGGCATGGACCACTTCTACGATATTCCCACAAACAGAACATTTATAAATTTCATGCAAGTTCGTCATAATTACTCCTCTTTAGGTAAATTTGCTTTTTGCGTATGTTTATTATACCATAGGTTGTAAATATTCCCCTAGGCAAAAAATTAGTTAGTTTGCTAAAAACGCCGTGTACGCTTAAAATAGGCCTTATAATACCCCCAGGGCGAACCCCTTAAAATATAGCCATATTCGCCATTTTTACGCGTTTATTCGGCTTTTTAATATTTTTACCCATTGACCAAGTGCTCAATAAGTGGTAAGATAAATAAAAGATTGAATAAGGAAGTAATTTGTGGATAACTTTCAAAATAACCCCGTTTTATTGTCTATTTTTCAAGAAGTAGAACAAATTATCGGTAAAGAAACGTACGACTTGTGGTTCAAAACAGCCGATTTTGCATTTGAAAATAATGTCTTAACGGTGACCATTCCTAACGCTATTTGGGGCAAAACCATCAAAGAACGCTACGAATCTATCTTAAAGGATGCCTTCTTAAAACATACAGGAACGCAAATTGAGATAATCTATAATATTGCTACGGTAGATACCCCGGCGCCGGCTATTTCCTCAGCGCAGGATGTATTGCCTTCTATTGAGCCGGTGCAACAACCGACCAATATTGTCAGCCCTTTTTTATCGCGCTTTAACCCGGATTACACGTTTGATAATTTTATTGAGTCTCCCTCTAATAAATTTGCCTACAAGGCCGCGCAGGCCGTAGTAGCCAAACTGGGCGCGCGCGAAAATAACCCCTTATTTATTTATTCCGCCCCGGGGCTGGGAAAAACACACTTACTCCAGGCTATCGGCAATCAAATTTTGCGCGAAAATCCCCTTGCGAAAGTGATATATATGTCCGGCGAAGAGTTCGTTAACGAATATATTGAATCTATTACGCAAAAAACAGCGGATGCTTTCCGTAAAAAATATCGTTTTTTGGACTGCTTTTTAGTAGATGATATTCAGTTTGTGGCCAATAAAGCCGCCAGTTCGGATGCGTTTTTTTATACGTTTAATTCCCTGTATGAAAGCGGTAAACAAATTGTGTTATCTTCAGATCGGTCCCCCCAACAATTAGAATGGGATGAACGGTTATCCTCGCGTGTATTATCGGGCATCAGTACCGAAATTAAACGCCCTAATACCGAGGCACGTATTGCTATTTTACGTCAAAAACGCGATTCTATGAATTTTATTGTGGGGGATGATGTAATTACCTTTCTAGCCGAAGGCATCCAAACCAACGTACGTGAATTGGAAGGGGCTATTAAGAGACTGCGCGCCTATTGCAATACGCACGGGGTTACGCCCACTATTCCGATTGCGCGCGAATTATTGGCAGATGTACTTACTAATGAACAGGAAACCTCTGTTTCCGTAAATACCATTAAAAAAGTAGTGGGAAAACATTATAATATCCGCATGGAAGATTTTAACGCCAAACGCAAAACACAATCTATTGCGTGGCCGCGTCAAATTGCTATGTTTTTAACGACGGAACTGACGGACTTATCTTTGCCCGAAATCGGCCGCGAATTTAACCGCGACCATAGCACCGTAGTACACGCCCGTGATTTAGTGCAGGAAAAAGTAAATGCGGACCCGTTCTTTACCGCTGAAATTAACCAAATTATTGCGGATATTAAGGGTGTTGAAAAATAGTTTGTAAGATGTGGATAAGTAGTGTATAAGTCCACTTGGAAGGCTGATAAAATTTGTAAAAGTGTATATTGTTCATAAGTTGCAGTAGTTATACACACAAAAAAGCAGGAAAGTTGTATTGTGTAATCCACAAAATTCACACAATCAACACAACATATTATTAAGGATAAATATGAAAATAAATATTACTAAGTCTACTTTGTTGGAAGGAATCCAAATCATTTCTTCGGGAGTGTCGGCTCGCACTACATTACCCATTTTGCATAACTTTTTGTTAGAAACCCAACAGGGTAAGTTAAAACTGGTACGTACCGATATGGAAATGGCTACCGTACACTTTGTACCGGCCGAAATAGAAGAAGAAGGAAGTATTACGGTTCCGTTAAAAGAATTTTCGGACATTATTAAAAATTTAGCAGACGATAAAGAAATTCATTTACAAAGTGATGAAAATAATAAATTTCATATTAAATCCGGCAAGAGTAAATTTTGGGTGATGGGTACCCCTAAAGCGGAATACCCGTCTATCCCGGAAATTGAACGCACCGGCAGCATAGCGTTAGATCCTATATTACTGCAACAAATGGTGGAAAAAACAGCCTTTTCCGCCTCTACGCAAGAAACCCGCTATATCTTAAACGGGTTACTGTGGAATAATTCGGCTAAAAGTTTTGAAGTGGTAGCCACAGACGGTGGACGCTTGGCGTTAGCCACGCAACCGGCGTTGCCCGGCAGCCAGGAATTTAAGATTATTATTCCTACTAAAATTTTAAGCGAAGTATGCCGGTTTATTTCTATTGCCAAACCGGAAAAAGATGATAAAATTGAAGTAAACGTAGCCTCCAACCAAGTCAGTTTTATTATGAAGGAAACGACGTTTATTTCACGGCTTATTGAAGGAAACTTTCCCAATTATCAACAAGTAATTCCTACCAAAACCACCATTAAGTTTGAATCTTTTGTCAAAGATTTACTCGCTTCTACCCGCCGTGCGGCGTTGTGTGCGGGCGAATTTGGCAGCATTGTTAAATACAAAGTGGCAAATAATATACTTACGGTATCTTCCAATTCTCAAACGATGGATTTTACGGATGAATTGCCTGTGGAATACACGGGGGAAGCGTTTGAAGCCAATTTCAAACCGCAATATATTATTGACGTACTTAAAAATATAAAGACCGATAAAGTATCTTTTTCGTTTGTAAATGCTTCTCAGCCGGTGTTAATTGAACCGGTAGAAGAAACAAAATTTAAGTACGTAATTATGCCGATGAGAGCCTAATGAAGTTTGGCGAACCCCCTAAAAAAAAATGGCATTCCAGTGCGGAAATCGGCAGCCAGTTTAATTCTTTATCCAAAACATTAAACCGGCTGATGATACTGGACTATGTATGGGATCAGATCGTCGGTACTAAAAAACGTTTTTGGGTGTTACAAGCGGTAAAAAAAGACACCTTATATGTGCAAGTAAAAGCCTCTGTGGCTAAAAATGAACTTACCGGAAGACGACGTGAAATCATCCGGGAATTAAATAAACATTTTGAGTCACCGTGGATTAAACATATTGAGATTATTTAGTTGGACATAAGGAGTTTTAGATGACAGTTGAACAACAAGAAAAAGAGTACGATTCTTCCAAAATTACCGTATTAGAAGGGTTGGAAGCCGTACGCAGACGTCCTGCCATGTATATTGGTTCTACGGGGTTACCGGGTCTTCATCACTTAGTGTATGAAGTAGTAGATAACTCAGTAGATGAAATTTTGGCGGGGGGTGCTACCACAATCACCGTTACTATTCAAGACGATATGACCTGTTCTATCCAAGACGACGGGCGTGGTATCCCGGTTGATTTAATGAAAAACGCCAAAGACGCTAAACTACGCAATAAATCCGCCTTAGAAGTTGTAATGACCGTCCTGCATGCCGGCGGAAAGTTTGATTCCGGTGCGTACAAAGTGTCCGGCGGGTTACACGGGGTAGGTGTTTCTTGTGTAAACGCCTTGTCTGACTATATGCAAGTGGAAGTCCGCCGCGATGGGCACATCCACCAGCAAGAATATAAACGCGGTAAACCGCAAGGTCCCGTCCAAGTAGTGGGCGATACCAAAGAACACGGCACCAAAGTTACCTTCCACGCCGATCCGGAAATCTTTGGTAATTTGGCTTTTTCGTATGAAACCATTGGCAACCGCTTGCGCGAACTGGCGTTCTTAAACGCCGGGGTCAAAATTATTTATACCGACCAACGCAAAGAAACCGACCAAACCGTTACCTTCCATTACGAGGGGGGTATTTCCCAATTTGTAAAATTCTTAAATACTAACAAAACGGTTATCAACCCCGAGCCCATCTACTTAACCAAAGAAGTGGGCGATAATTACATTTCTTTTGCTATTCAATATAACGAAGGTTATTCCGAAAATATTTTTACGTTCGTCAATAACATACACACCATTGAAGGCGGTACGCATTTAACCGGGTTTAGAAGTTCCTTAACCCGCTTAGTTAACGAATATATTAAAAACAATAACCTGGCCAAACAACATAAAGAAATTACCGTCGGCGGTGACGATATTAAAGAAGGGTTGGCCTTGGTATTATCCGTTAAAATTCCGCATCCGCAATTTGAAGGGCAGACCAAAACCAAATTGGGCAACAGTGAAGTAGAAGGGATTGTACGCTCCGTAGTGACGGACACGCTTTCTACGTTCTTTGAAGAAAACCCGAAAACGGCCCGTGCCATTTGTGAAAAATGTATGGGTGCCGCGGTTGCCCGTGAAGCCGCCCGTAAAGCGCGCGATTTAACCCGCCGCAAAGGCGCGTTAGAAGGGGGCGGACTGCCCGGTAAACTGGCCGACTGCCAAGAACGTGAAGCCGCCAAGTGCGAACTCTTCCTGGTAGAAGGGGACTCCGCCGGTGGATCTGCCAAACAAGGGCGTGACCGTGTATTCCAGGCTATTTTACCCTTGCGCGGTAAAATCTTAAACGTAGAAAAAGCCCCGCTCGTGCGTATTTTATCTTCGGATACCGTGCGTGATTTAATTGCCGCCGTAGGTACCGGCGTAGGGGAAGGAGAAGGCGGGTTTGATATTTCCAAACTGCGCTATCACAAAATTATTTTAATGGCTGATGCTGACGTGGACGGGCAACATATTTCTACGCTGCTCCTTACGTTCTTCTATCGCCAATTAAAACCGCTCATTGATGCGGGACACATCTACTTGGCGCAACCGCCGCTCTACAAAGTCAAAAAAGGCAAAGTAGAACAATATTTACAGACGGAAGATCAAATGCAACAGTGGCTCATGAAGGAAGGCTTGGCTACCGTTACCGTCACCGACACCAAGAAAAACAAAGCCTACAGCGGCGACGAACTGCGTGATTTACTTAAAGTATTGCGCGACGTGGAAGACACGTTGGCTAAACTGGAAGTCAAAAACATTACGCTGGCGGACTTTATGGCTTTCTTAAAAGAAGGGCAAGTGCCCGTCTATCGTATTCCGCTAAAGAGTGGGGGTTTTAGATATTTCTATACTGAGGCTGAATACCGCTCGTACGAAGAACAATACGTACAAGAAAATCAAATCTCCGATTCCTACGAAAATATGTATGGAAAACGCGTTCATTCAGAGGTTATTTCTCTTGCAGATTGCTTCTCTGTATATGATGACGAAGATGTGATCGAGGTGTACTCCTCTATGTTTAGATGCAGTGATGACCTGCGTGAAGATACTCTCGTTGCATTATTTGAGAATCCATGTACCAGAATCGAAATGCTCCCATTAAGGCAATGGCCTGATCCGGATCACCCAGAGGAAAACGGTATTGATTAATGAATTGGTCTTCATTTTTCATGTTACGTTTGTACGTTTTTCCCTTGAAAAGTGTACGTTTGTGCGCTCTTTCACATAAAAGGCAGGTAATT
>ONQH01000004.1 GCA_900319885.1 Candidatus Avelusimicrobium ruminicola | reverse complement strand
GTATTTAGTACCGTCAGGCGTAAATTGTCCTTCCACTGGCTGAAATGTGAAATACGCTCTTTTGTATACCGCACGGATACGTTCACCGGTTCTACCGTAAAACCCGCCCAAAGGGCCCGTACAATAACCTCTACTTCAAACGCGTAGCGTTTGCTCCAGACACGTAACACTTCTAATACATTTACCGGGTAGCAGCGGTAGCCGCTTTGAATATCTTGGACTTGTTTGCCTGTTTGCACGTGGACCCAAAAATTGCCAAATTTTCGCCCAAAACGAGAACCAAACGGCACGTGCTCATCAAATTGGCGGACGCCTAAGATGATGGCTTGCGGGTGTGCTTGCGAGGCGGACACAAAAAGAGGAATTTCCTGCGGATCGTGTTGGTCGTCAGCGTCAATTGTAATAATATGCGTAAACCCGTGCGTCCGGGCCCAAGCGGCCCCAGCCAAAATAGCACTTCCCTTGCCTTGATTCGGGGTTTGACAAAGTAGCGTTACGTCTACATCTTGTAGTAATTCTTTCGGGGAAATATCACTCCCGTCATCCACCACCAACACATGCGGCCACACGGCGCGGCATTTTTGCGCCACTTGGCGTAGCGTTCCCGCGTGATTGTAATGGGCGATAACGACTAAAAAAGTTAAGGCTGAGGCAATTTGCCCTGTTTCCATGCTTGGCATATTTCTTCGTAAAAAGCAGGCCGCTCAAAGAGCACTTGCTGGTTTTTATCCATCAGTAATTGCACGCTGTATCCGCGCGCCATTACATTTTTTTGTTCATCTAAAATTGTAAAATCCACGTTCAAACGGACCGCCTGCGAATAAAACAACCGGGCTTTGACCTCGTACGTATGTCCGTACGTAAGCGGGGCCAAATAATCTATATGCATTTGGCGTACCGGCAATACCACGCCGTGGTTAAAAAAATCGGCATATCCCATACCATACGCGTCACCCAAGGCCATGCGGGCATCTTCGCACATGGCTACGTAATGTCCGTGCCAAACTATTTTCATCGCATCTACTTCATGGAAACGTACGGTGTGAAAAACAGATTTCTCCAAAGGTTTGGGATCGGTAGGCTCTTGCTTAAAATAATTGTATTTTTTCATCATTTTCTCTCTACAAATTGCAAAATAAACTGGCTGATTTTTTGGCCGCGTTCGGGGTTGGTTAATTCCACCAAATACCATCCGTCCGCACGCGCGGTAAACGTAATTTCCAAGTGCGTGTTCGGCAATACCGGCCCTACAAATTTTGCCCGTTTGACGGCTCTAATTTCCACCGGTTTATGTAGTAGACGGCTGGCACTGTCCGCACAAAAAGATAATTGCCCAATGCCCGGCAGTAACGGATGTCCTTCAAAATGTCCCTTAAATGCCGGGAAATCCGCCGGCACGTGATACACAAAACTGTGTTCCGTTTGTTTTTCCAAACAAGATGTTATGGCTTCTTCTACAGACATACTCCCCCCGAAACTTCCAATTCAAATGTACCACCTATCCCTTGCGCCGGCCGGTTTACCTTACGGGCAGGACAGGGTGTTAAAAACTGTTGTTGCACCAATTTGCCCCATGCTTCCACCAGCCGGCTCGGAATACGCGGAGCCTTTTCGTGCAGTTGAATTTGCTGGCTAGATACCGTCATATCCGCCAACTTTAAGGCCGGATCCGTCAAAATAATCACCCGCGCTTGTGCCGGGGCGGCTTGGTATTGGCTGATAAGCGTAAAATAAAGTTCTTGCGGATGCAAAACCCCGTTGGCCACCGCGGCCTGCGGCAAATCAATAGATTGTGAAGGAGCCGGCGTTACTACCCAATGTGCCTGACAACCCACCAGCAAAACCCCGAATAAACCAATCCATTTTTTCATGCGAATTTCTCCCACAAAGCCGGTAATATAAGTAGAGCCACACACACCGCCCCGCCAATCCCCACTAAAGCACATAAACCCATCATAAACAAGACCGCATGTTTGGCAAAAACTAACACGCCAAATCCGGCCAACGTAGATAACCCCGCCGCCAGCAAAGCCTGGGGTGGATAGAGCCAATCTAATTGTTGCTGACGAGCGCGCCCCTTCATACATTGAAAGATGGCATAATCAATCCCTAGCCCCACCAGTAACGGTAGGAAAATCAGGCCGAATAAATTGACCGAAATATGAAACAAGGCCAAGCATCCAAACAAAATACATCCGCCCAGCAATACCGGGATAAAACAAAATAACGTTTCCTTCACCCGGCGAAACAGCAACCACACCGCCCCGAAATTAAACACCAGCGCCATAATCACTACCCAAACGGCTTCTTGCTTGACCCCGTCGGATAAATCTTGTTGCAAGCGCAAAGTAGAAACAAAGAAGGTATCCTTTCCGTCGGCCGCGTCCGCATATGCCGGCTCATTAGGCACTATGTTCATCACCGCGTATTGTTTAGGCGATAACTTGACTACCGGGTTATACCATCCGGAAAAATCCGTAGAAAAGGCTTGCTCTTTGCTTTGTGCCAACCATTGCCAAAATGGGGTAAATGCTACGCTATTAAAACCTTGTTTGGCGGCTTCTTCCTGCAATAAAAGTTTGGCATAGTTTAAGCGGGGCGCATCCCAACATGTTTGCCACCGTTGCCAGTTGGTTGCTTGGGTGCGTTTGGACGGGAATAGTTGACTAACAGGCAAGGGGACCGGCAAGCGGGCGGAGAGTTTTTCGTTATTAGCAAGGGCTTGATCCGGCGTGGAGCCCAGCGCAAATAACAAGGCTTGCTGGTCCGCGCCAAATAGCGGTTTGGCGATTTGCTGTTCTTGGGTAAAAGTAGCGGAAGTAGAGTTGAGCGAATCTAACCCCGGGCTCACCGTAAGGTGGCATACGCCCCATAGACCCGCTGCCAAAATCACGATACTCACCCCGCAAGCGGCGCGAAAAGACAGTGGTTTTATCTTCCATTTGCTTAGGGAGGGGCGGGCTTTGGTCGGTTGAGAAAAATAATCCGGCAGGGCCCACAACGCGATTGTTAAAGCCAGGGCCAGTGCCACTAACGAAAATACCGCCATTTGCTTAAATACTTCAATAGAAGAAAACAACAACGCCGCAAAACAAAGCCCGGACGTTACAAAATTGCACCACAAATGTTTGCGGATATGCGCCAGCGTACTTGCGGTACTCAACCGGGTTTGTTGCAAGGCAAAATAGATGTAAATCGCATAATCTACCGACAATCCCACCACCACACTGCCAAACCCCAACGTAATACCGCTGATATGCCCAAAAACCCCTTGCGTTACCCACGCCGCCGGGGGCAACACAAGTAGCGGAAGCAGATAAATTAGTAAAGCGCGTTTGGTGCGGAAAAACCACCCAAATACGCCCAGCAAACAAATTAGTCCCACCCCCGTAATGACGAGCAAATCATGCTTAATGACCGCCGCATTTTCCAGCGTGTAGCGTAGCCCCCCCATAAAAAATACCCGTGCCCCAGCCGGCAGAGTAGCCTGATAGTGCTCAAAAAATTGCTGCATTTGTTGCGCCGCCGATAAATTAGAAAGGCCGGACGTAGCGTCGTACAACCCCGCCAGCAACGTTCCCTCTTGAGCCGTTAGAAAGCCGGCGGCATAATCGGCATGTGCCTCTTGCCCCATATTTTTCCACGCATCAAAAATAATTCCCGTGAAATAAAACGGGTCCTGCACAATGAGCTGTTTAATAAATAAACTTTGAAATGAAAACAATTCTTCCCGATACTGACTAAATTGTTGTGAAATGTACGCTGGAGAAATTTTCTCCAGCACTTTTTTTTGCGCATCTGCAGAAAAAAGGCTCGGCAACGCCTGTAAAAATTGTGAAATAATCGTTTCCGTAGGATGATTTTCCGGGCGAATGAAACCGGCTTGCAGTAATTTTTCGTGCACGTCTTGTGCAATTTTCCGGGCTTGTGTAGCGGTAGGGGCCTGGGTAATTACAATCAATTTTTGACTCAATGCCGACCGCTCAAAAAGCGATACTTGCTGTTTAATCGGCTTAGGCACCAAGGCCAGCATATTTTCTTCCACCGCACCGTGCCACACCCCCAGTATACTAATCCCGGCGAGTGCCACAAACGCGGCTAATTTGCGGTGAGAAGGGTATTTTTTCATGGAAGGGCCTCTTGGCCAAGCGGCTTATTGACCCGCGTGTTGCTAAATTTCCACAGCACAAAGTCTCCGCTGGGTTCTTCCATCTTTACTTGCCGGACTTGTTGCACGTTATCCTTATCCAGCCATACAGTAATTTGTTTGACTACTTTGTGGTCTTTGGCACGCGGTGTAAAGGTAATTTCTTCTTGATTAAGTGCAATTTGATATTCTTTTTGCAACGTCTCAAAATCCAGCGTCAGCCACACCAGCATTTGGGCCGCCATCATTTTTCCCAGGGCATCTTGGATCAGGGTTTTATCGTTACCTTGCAAGCGATAGACGTGTTCCTTCTCCATTAAAAACCCTTTTTGAAACGGAGTTTGGTATTGCCAGTGTAATTGTTGCGCTGTTTTATCAAACGACAATCTGCCTTTACTTTCTAACGGGGTGCTTAATAAAGACAAATGTTTTTCTTCGGTAAAATCACTTTGCAGCGTTTTTACTTCACTGATTTGTTGGGCGTATTGCTTAAGCAAGACTTCACTGTCTTGCGCCAACGCCATACTGCTTACCAGACACATAAAAATACTCAATAGATATTTCATAATTTTTGAGGAGGAGTATCCCCCTTCCACACATAGATATAAATAGTCCCTTGCGCCAGGAGCGTATCTTGCCGGTATACTTCCCCCCGCACAATATACGTGTCAAAACATTCATCCACTTTGGTCGTTTTAATGGTTAATTCTTCCTGCGCGTGGGCAGCCGCCAAAAATTGCATATCGCGCAGACTTACCAAAAACCCTCCACCATGGATAGTAAGGCCCTTTTGTTGGCGGCGCACGGCTTCACACGCGCCAAAACCTTGGGCAATCAGTTCGCAATACGTTTGCGGCTCTAACGTACCGTCCCGGCGCAAAAACAGGTGATCCGGCGCCACCGTGGCTAACACCACGCCGGATGTATCCCCCACGTCAACCACCCGGTCCACCAACAACATAGGCGGACGGTGCGGAATCAGGCTGGTAATTTCAGGAAATTGTGTTTTCATGATCGGTAAAGTTCGGCATTAATGGCACGGCTTAAGTAAATAATCCAAGCATTATAACGGGGATGAATAGTTCCTTTTTTCTCGTTGTAGCGTAAATTTTCACTATGCTTATACCAAATGGCATAAAAATCTTCCCCATAGGGAATTTCCACTTCTACCAGGTGAGCACGCTGACTCAGCACAGCATGTATAAGCCCCTCTTTTACTTTTTCTACACGCCATCCCTTGGATGTGGCTCCCGAAATAATTGCTTTTTCTATTTTTTGCTGGTCATGCACAGCGAGCGTTTGATATTCAATATTCTTCACCGGCGGAAACGTACGGCATCCTACCAAACACATGCTCGTTAATAACAAAACAAAGAGCAGTTTCTTCATAAATTTTCCTCCTTATCTACAAAGTCCATAATCTGTTTTTTAAGGGCTTGCGCCATGTGCAAATGCCCCAGTTCACCGGGGAAATTTTGCGGGTGCACTGCCTCAAACATTTTCAAGGTTATTTGGGCCGGGCGAATCCACCAACTTCCTGCCGGCAACATGTGTTGTGTGCCTGCAATCGCCACCGGGATCACCGGCAACCCCAGTTGCTCGGCTAAATAAAAAGCCCCGCTCTTAAACCGTGCATGCGGATCCTTGCGTGAACCTTGCGGGAACAGTACAATATCGCATCCTTTTGCTACCGCTTTGCGGCACAAATCTAACATATCGGCCGGGGAAGTTTTTTGCGCGTCTATATATCCGGCACTTTGCATCACATAGCGAAAAAACGGCAACTTAAACACCCAGCCTTTTGTAATATACACCACGTTGGAAAACCCAAATGCACTGACGGTATACAAATCCAAAGCGGAGGCGTGATTGGCCACAATGACGCAACTTCCGTCAGGTCGGTTGGCGGTTTTCACCCGCAAGCCGGTACTGGCCAAGCGCATACAAAAAACGATCCCCAAAGACTGGATGTAAACAAACTTGCGTACGGCTTTATCTTTTTCGTGCGATTTAAGCCACAAAAAGGGGGCCGCCAGGACAGTAGACACTGCTAACCACGCTACCGCCGCTCCCCCTATAAAAAAAGTATTAAACCATGTACGCACACGCGTCATTTTATTTATGATGTGCCCGGGCTAACTTTTCAATAAAGTCATACAGGTCGTTGAGTGTTACCATGGTACGCAAATCATACCCTTGACGTAATGTTACCCCGAATTGTTGCTCTAATACCACTACCATATCTACCGCATCCAAACTGTCTAAACAAAGGTCATCTTTAAGTTGGGCGGTAGGGACAAGTTGCGCGTCGGTAAATTCAAACTCCTTTTTGAGCGCATCATTTGTACGTTTAATAATTTCTTCTCTTGTAATCACTGGGGTCTCCTTAAAAGTAACGAACAATTATTTCCACCAATTGCAAAACTGTTTTTCATAATAATATTCAATGGGGCCTCTAGCGTATGCGTAGGATATTGTAAGGAAGCGCATTGTTCATCCACCTGTTGCAAATTTTTGGTAGGCACTATCTGCTGATGTGCCATCATATTGACGCAGGCAATACTTTCCAACGTGCCACTTGCGCCCATAGTATGGCCCAAGTGCCCCTTGAGACTGTTGATTTTCAAAGCGCTGCCAAACACCGCTTGGGCCGCTTGCGTTTCCGCAATATCCCCGGCTATGGTTCCCGTCGCATGTGCATTTAACAAATCCACTTCTTGCGCCTGTATGTGGGCCTGTTGCAACGCACCCTGCATACATTTTTTTAATGTTTCCGCCGATGGGTACGCCATATTTTCCGTTTCCGTATTGGCATAAAAACCTAACACTTCCGCCAAAATGGGCACGCCCCGTTCCAACGCACTTTTTTTACTTTCCATAAACACCAACCCACATCCTTCCGCTACCACCAACCCCGTACGGCTTTGGTCAAACGGACGGCAGGCTCTTTCCGGGCAATCGTTGGAATTTTTAGAAGTGGCTTGCATAATATCAAAGCAAGCACTAAACATAGGATGATATTCTTCCGTGCCACCGCATAACGCTTGGCTAATCAACCCGGAACGAATAGCCATAAACCCAAGCCCCATATTCATTAGACCGGTGGCACAGGCTTCGCTTCCGCCCATAGCCGGCCCGTTAATTTTTAAGGCTTGGCACACGCCCGCCAACGGGGAGTGATTCATAATTTGCAAAAAATCGGAAGTTTTAATCAACTCTAAATGCGCGCCCTGGCTATAACTGGTTAACTCCAACCATACAGAAATACTGTTGAGGGTGGACCCCATAAAAAAGCCCAGGTTTTCGGGGGAGACTTCATAGCCGGCTTGGTGCAAGGCCTCTTGCGCGGCGCAATAAGCATACAATCCCATGCGGCTCATACTGCGGCGATACTTGCGCGGGATAAAAGAATAATCCATCGCGGGAACCGTGGCCGCCACTTTGGTATTCACCATTGGCAAGGCCTCTAACTCCGGCACGGTATGTATGCAGTTGGCGCCGGACACCAACCCTTCCCATAAGGGTTTTACACCCGTTCCGTAAGGCGATACCGCGCCCATCCCCGTAATCACTACTTTATTCAAATCATCCATACTATTATTATATCAAGTTTAACCGCTTGCCCTTACATGCAAATTCCACCGTTTACCTGAAACGCCTGCCCTGTAATATAGGACGCTTTTGGCGAACATAAAAACGAAACCAGGTCAGCCACTTCCTGCGGTTTGCCTAACCGGTGCAACGGAATAAGCGGCAAGATTTTATCAATCGGTAAACCGTCCAACATCTCGGTTTCAATAAACCCCGGCGAAACGGCATTGACTAAAATATTACGCTTGGCCACTTCCGCCGCTAAACTGCGGGTGGCGCCCACAATCCCGGCTTTGGCCGCCGAATAATTGGTTTGCCCCGGCACCGGCGCATGCGCGGCCGAAGAGGCAATATTTACAATACGCCCTTGTTTGGCGTGTATCATAGCCGCCAAGACGGTTTTGGTGACATTATGAAATCCCCCCAAAACGGTAGCCAGCACATCCGTCCACTCTTTGTCTTGCATAAAGATAAGCAAATTATCGCGCCGGATCCCCGCATTGTTTACCAAGGCATACGGGGTCTGTGTAGCCAGCAACGGGTTTAGCGTATCTTGCACCGCCCGGGCATCCGCCACGTCAAAGGGAAGTAGCGTGCACTGGGCACCTAAGGCTTGCACTTCTTGTTGGGCAGCCTTAGCGGCGGCGTGATTGGAATGGTAATTAAGCCAAATATCAAACCCGTCCTGCGCCAGTTGTTTGGCAATGGCCAGGCCAATACCGCGGCTGGCCCCGGTTACTAATGCAATTTTGCGCGAAGATGTCATAAAAATACTCCTTAAAATAACCTATATTACTATGATAACTAAAATGACTTAATAATACAAATAGTAGAATAAGCACAAAAAACCGCACCGAGGCGGTTTTTATATACACCTATCCAATTTTGGACAATTTTTTATTTATTAAGGCTTCAAAGGATGATAATGGAAATAAGCACGTAACTTTTGTGCAAACATAGCAGGCCGCTCCAAAATAAGATACGGGTCTATGTCGCTAAGCATAATCATCCCATCCATCCCGGCGGCGTACAATTCCCTCCCGACTTTGCCTTCTTCCGGGAACGCAGTTAACGCCACAATTCCGCGGTTATATTGCTCCAAACGTAATTGGCGCGCCAAATACAAACCACCCCCGTGGTCAATTACTACATCCGTTAACACTAAATCATAATTTTGGTGGCCGGGTGTTTGCAAAAACTCCTCCGGGTTATGATAGACATCAAATTGCCACGACGGCAAGTGTTCATTGGCTTGCATCCGTTGAAAATCTGCCAATACGCCATAATCGGTAATGATGGCCACCCGCACTTGTTGCGGCAATACGACAGGTTTCGCCGGCACTTGCGGCTCTCTTAAGAAGAAAACATCCGGGTTGAAATCCTGACGGGCCTGTTCCAAGGGTTTCCCCAACGGCTTTAACATCCCGGTTCCGCTCATTTGATAAAAGTCCAATACGCCGCGCAGGTACGTTTCGGCTTGTTGCAACGCAGGAGCCGTATCTTTGCTAAAATAGACACCGGCGGCTTTTACATCACCAAGTACCTTTAGAATATCTTGTTGCGCATCAATGATTTCCTGCGGCAAAAGATGACGGCTTTCGGCAGTGCCTTGATAAAAAATAGTAGCATCTAACGATTTTGCCAACGTTTGAGTTTTTGCCAAAGCATTACGATACTGCTGTAAAATACGGGTGCGTTTAGGTTGTGTAAAGTGGGCCAAATCCCGCGCGGCCGCTTGGGTGCGTAGCGGCGTAAACGGTTTTAGAAGGCGCTCACGCATTTGAAGGGCCACTTTGCGTTGCATAGGTAACGAAAGCGAATTATGCTCCAGGGCCACACGCGGCGTTCTACGGGCCATTTTACTTAGCAAACTGCCCTGGGCGGGTGCCCACACGGCACAATTTACCAAACAAATTAGCAGGCTTACCACACGTTTCATATTTTTATTGTAGCAAAGCGCTCCTCCCTAGGAAATAGGTCTTTGTGCCTAAAATTCACCAGGGTCTTTGGGCCATAAATCCGATTTATGATTCATAAGGTATATCCCGTGTTCTAATTATTTTTTTGGCTTGCGAAATGTTTCCACAACCTGCTAATTTATCTATAATATAAGTAATATTAAAAAGGGGGCATTATGGAAATATCCGCTATTAACCAACAAGTACAACAGGAAAGTATTTTTCTGCAAGATTTGAAACGTGAAATCAGCAAAGTGATTGTAGGGCAAGAAGCCCTGCTGGAAAAAATGCTGGTTGCCTTACTGGCAGACGGGCACGTACTCATTGAAGGCGTACCGGGGTTGGCCAAAACGCTGGCTGTTAAAACCTTGGCACAAGCCATCCACGCCCAATTTAACCGCATCCAATTTACGCCGGATTTACTTCCCGCGGATATTACCGGGACGTTAATCTTTAGTCCGAAAGAAGGGTCCTTCTTCCCCAAACGCGGGCCCGTGTTTGCCAACTTTGTACTGGCCGATGAAATCAACCGTTCCCCCGCCAAAGTGCAAAGCGCCCTTTTGGAAGCCATGCAAGAACGCCAAGTAACTATCGGCGACGAAACCTATCCGTTGCCGGCCCCTTTTATGGTATTGGCTACGCAAAACCCGGTAGAACAGGAAGGCACCTATCCGCTGCCGGAAGCACAAGTGGACCGCTTTATGCTCAAAGTCTTGGTGACGTATCCCAGCAAAGAAGAAGAAAAGCAAATTTTGGAACGGATGGCCAGTCACCAAAAAATTGAAGTTAACACGTCCGTTACGCCGGAAATGATTTTGAAAGCCCGGGGCGTGGTAGACAATATCTACGTGGACGAAAAAATAAAAAATTATATCGTGAGTTTAGTCTTTGCCACACGCGACCCCAAGGCGTTTGGGTTAGAAAAACTAGCCTCCTTTATTGCCTACGGGGCCAGCCCGCGCGCGACGATCTTCCTTACGCAAGCCGCCAAAGCCTATGCCTTCTTAAACGGGCGCGGCTACGTAACGCCCGAAGATATTAAAGCCATCGGCCTGGATGTACTTCGCCACCGGGTATTATTGTCATACGAAGCCGAAGCCGAAAACGTAACGGCGGACAATATTGTCACGCAAATTTTTGATGCGGTAGATGTACCGTAGCCAGTAGGGGGTAAGGGATGGATACTGCGGAAATTTTGAAAAAAGTCCGCCAAATTGAAATCCAAACGGACCGGCTTGTAAGCGAAACATTTGCCGGGGAATATTTAAGCACGTTCAAAGGGCAAGGGATTGAATTTGCCGAAGTGCGCGAATATATCCCGGGGGATGATGTGCGCAGCATTGACTGGAACGTAACCGCCCGCACCGGCATCCCGTACATAAAAAAATTCAACGAAACACGCGAACTGACCGTCATGATTGCGTGTGATGTGTCCGGCTCCCAACAATTTGGCTCTGCCGATAAATTCAAACAGCAGGCCGCGGCCGAACTGGCGGCCTTGTTTGCCTTTTCTGCCTTGCAAAATAGCGATAAAGTAGGCCTGTTGTTATTCTCGGACCAAATAGAATTATTTGTCCCCCCCAAAAAAGGCAAACGCCACATTTTACGTTTGATTCGCGAATTAGTTGCCTTTGAACCCAAGCGAACTAAAACCAATATTGCCCTGGGGTTGGAAACGTTGCTCAAAGTGCTTAAGCACCAAGGAATTGTGGTGCTCATTTCCGACTTTTTGGCCCCGGTGGCCCAGTTTGAACGTCCGTTTAAGTTAGCCGCCAAAAAATTTGACTTAATTCCCATTAAAGTACAAGACAAGTTGGAATATCAATTACCCCGTGTGCCGGTCTGCATCAGTGCCGTTGACCCGGAAACCGGAGAAACGGACGAATTGTGTCTTTCCGACGGCGAATTAAATAAACAGTTGCGCGATTTTGAACAAAAACAACACAAAGAATTGTCCGCCCTGTTTACCCCGTTTAAGATTGAACCCATCGTGGCCGATACCGCCAAACCGCTGGCCGACCCGGTGATTGCCTTTTTTAAGCGCAGAGCCAAAAAAATAAGGAAGTAGTCTATGAAAAAATATACGCTTGGGTTTGTGTTTTTAATTACCGCGTGTGTGGCTATGGCGCAAAGCCTTGCAGTCATGCAGCAAGAAATCCCTACGAAGGTTCCCTTTGCCAAACCCTTTGCGGCGCAAGCCGTTTTGTCGCATCCGGTGGGGCAAACGGTACAACTGGTAGAAGATTCTACCCCCGCGGACTTTGCCCTTACGCACGTGGCCCTTAATGCGCTGGCGCCGGACCGGACACAAGCCGATTTAACCGTTCTTCCCCTCACGCTGGAAAAATCCACCTTTACCGTGTCTTTTGCTTTGCAAGCCCAACCGCAAGAAACCGTTACCTTGCAAACGCCTATCACCGTTACTGCGGTAAAATTATTTAAGGACCAGGAACTCAAAGAAATCCGTTCGCCCAAGCGACCCGTTGACTGGGTACTTTGGCTGTGTATTTTGCTGGCCCTGATTGCGCTAATTTGTTTGTTAATTTGGTGGCTGCGGCGCCTGAAAAAAGATGCGGCCTTATTAGAGGCCCAGCAGGATAAACGCCCCCCGCACGTGATTGCGCTAAGCCAAATTGATACGCTCGTGGATAGCGGCTTGTGGGAAAAGAAACAATACAAACTTTTCTACATTACCCTTACCGATATTTTACGCACGTATTTGCAAAAGGCCTTTGGGTTGGATGTATCTGCCGATACCTCTGCCGAACTACTGCGCCGCATCAAAACCCAGGCACAGTTTACCTCGTTTGTGCAAGGCCTGCGGGAATTTTTAGCCTCGGGCGATTTGGTTAAATTTGCCAAAGCCGAGCCGACCGAAAATACCCGCAATCAAGATATTACGTTCTTGCGGAATTTTATTGTGCAAACGGCTCCTAAACCTCAGCCGCAAACCCCGCAAAGCGTGGAGGTGAAAGTATGATGTCCGCCCTTACCTCTCTATTTGGCAGCAACCTCTCCCTACGCTATCCGTGGGCGTTGGTGCTGCTGATTTTACCGTTCTTATTCTTTATTTTTAAGTTGGCCCAAAAGGGAAGTGATGCCCGGCAATTAAATTACCCGCTGGTGCATTTACAGTTGCGCCAAGGGTCGCTGCGTTTATTACTTACGCAGTGGCTACCGGCCCTGTTGTATGCGTTGGTGCTTGTGCTACTGGTATTGGCACTGGCACGACCGGTGAAAATTGACCGCACGCAACTTCCCCCTACGGAAGGGATTGATATTATTTTACTGATGGATGCGTCGGCCTCTATGCAACAAAAAGACTTTGAGCCCAACCGCTTTATTGCGTCGCAAATGACGGCGAAACGCTTTGTGAGTAACCGCCCTACGGACCGCATTGGCCTGGTTGTTTTTGCCAAGCAAGCCATGCTCCAGGCCCCGCTCACGCTGGACCACGAATCTTTGCAAGCCTATATTTCGTCTATGTATTTAGGGATGATTGACGCCAACTATACCGCTATCGGCGACGCGCTGGGCGTGGCCGCCAATCACTTAAAAGACAGCAAGGCCAAAAGTAAAATCATCATCCTTCTTACCGACGGGGATTCCAACGCCGGCACCATTGACCCCGTCATGGCCGCTAAAGCCGCCGCTTCTTACGGCATACGCGTGTATGCCATTGGCGCCGCCAGTGCCCCCGGGCAAACAATGTATTCCAGCCAAGAGGACGAAATCAATGAAGGACTCCTTATGGAAATTGCCCAAACAACCGGCGGGCAATTTTACCGCGCCCAAAACACGCAACAGTTAAATGAAATTTATAACACAATTAACGAGTTGGAAAAAACAAAATTCACCCCCCAAGTGACGGTTCACATGCAAGATCAGTTTGCCACGCTGTTGCATTTGGCGTTACTTTTATTAGCGGGGGCCATTGTCTTAGAAAAATTATTTTTAATAAGGATTCCGTAAGCGTATGGAACTATTTGCCAAACCCATTTTTTTACTTTATTTAATCCCGGCCTTGGCCTTGCTGTTAGCGGTACTTTGGCTGGGCGGACGTTTGGTGCGCCGGTACGAGCAAAAACTCTTTGGCGTAGCGGCCCTAAGGCAACTAACCGCCCATTTGCGCCCGGTTTCCCGCTGGAGAAACACGCTACTTGTTTTATGTGTCTGCTTTTTATTTGTGGCTTTGGCCGGCCCGCAGTGGGGCATTGAAGTAACCGAAGCACAAGGCTCTTTTGCCCAAACCGTGATTGCGGTGGACGTATCGGCCAGTATGCGCGCACAAGACGTCAAACCTACCCGTTTGGAAAATGCCAAACGCATGTTGCAAATGTTAGTAACGCGCCTGCGGGAAGACCTCCTGGGCATTATTGCCTTTACCTCCAAAGCCTATATTCAATGCCCGATTACTACCGATACAGACGCACTGAATTATTTTATTACGTCGTTGCAGCCGGATATGTTACCGGTACCGGGGACCTCGCTGGCGGCCGCTGTAGAATTGGCCGCACGGATGCTTTCCACCTATCCGGGGCAAAAAGCACTGATTTTACTCACCGACGGGGAAGACCACGCGGCTGAAGAACTTAAACACGCCAAAGAAGTTGCCCAGCAAAACGCCATCCGCGTGATTGCGGTAGGGATTGGTACGGCGGAAGGGGCCTTAATTCCCGCGCGGGTAGATGCCGGCGGGCATGTTGTGGAGTATAAGAAAGATAAAACGGGCAAAACCGTGGTCTCTAAATTAGATGAAAATTCCCTCGCCCAACTGGCCCAAGCCACCGGGGGCGTATACATTTCGTACACGTCGCCGGCGCAAGTAGCCAACCAAATAGAAAAAGCGGTAGCCGGGTTGGATAAATCCACCAGCACCACGGGCCGCCATGTACTTTATAAGAACCGCTATTCCCT
>ONQH01000070.1 GCA_900319885.1 Candidatus Avelusimicrobium ruminicola | reverse complement strand
GGCCCCTCGGGCCGCCTCATAAGCGTCCGGGGCATACTGGACCTTGTTGCCTAACAATTTTTTGGCATTTTCCATTGCTTGAGGGTCAAACACGGTCACTTTGGGCCCGGTTACTGTCAAAATTTCATTTAATATAGCCATCGCAGGGCTTTCGCGGCAGTCATCCGTTCCACCCTTAAAGGCTAGGCCAAGCACCGCAATTTTTGGGGTTTTTTGGTTAGATACAGCGTCTAATATACGCTTGGCCATGTCTTTTTTACGCTGCTCGTTGCCTTTAATGGCGGCTTCAATCAGGCTCAAATTAACCCCGTTCATACGGCCCATATATGCCATCGCGTTGGTATCTTTCGGGAAACAGCTACCCCCATATCCGGGGCCGGGATTTAAAAACTTAGGGCCAATGCGGCTATCTGCGCCCATACCGGCGGCCACTTCATATACATCCGCACCGGCTTTTTCGCAGAAGTTGGCCATTTCATTGATGTAATGAATTTTAATAGCCAAAAACGAGTTGGAAGCATATTTAATAGTTTCGCTGGAACGACGTTTTACAAACATCATATTGGTTTTGCCTTTGAACGGCTTGTATAGTTGCGAAATCACTTCACGGGCGCGTTTGGTATTTGCCCCAACTATAATGCGGTCCGGGTGGAAGAAATCATATACCGCAAAGCCTTCACGTAAAAATTCCGGCAACGACACAACATCAAAATCAGCGGTGGGGTTTTTCTTGGAAATAAGCGATTCAATATCATCCCCGGTTCCTACCGGCACAGTGGACTTGGTAGCAACTACCGTGTAGCCTTGCAAGTATTCTGCTAATTCCGTGGCAGCCGCATGAATATATTTCATATCCGCTTCTTTGGTAATAGGGTGGGGGGGCGTACCTACTGCAATGATGACAATATCGGCACTTTGCACACCTTCTTTCATGGAGGTAGTAAAATGAAGACGTCCCGCTTTTACATTTTTATGGAATATGTCTTCCAGCCCTTCTTCAAATAAAGTAATTTTTCCAGCCTTCAAAGCCTCTATTTTGCTAGGTTCGCGGTCAATACAGGTCACTTGGTTTCCAAGTTCGGCCAGTCCTACACCCGTGGGCAACCCCACATAACCTGTTCCAATAATAGCGACTCTCATTATCTTTCCTCCACGTTTGGGCTTACAGCTTGACACCGTTTTATTTAATCCTTTTCATGTTTGATGTTGGGCCACACTCTATTTTTATAGTCCGGCAAACATATAAGACAAAGCGGGAAATTGTCCCTCGTCAAATTTACTTATATTATATCAAATAAGGGCCTGGCAGAAAAAAGTCTCCCTCTACAAGAGAGGGAGACAGTTAATAGAATAACCCAGTTTAGGGAACTGGGGGGAAATATCTATTTCCGCTTGAACCCGTACTTAAACGGATAGGTAAGCACATACTTTAAAAAGCGGTGCGGATGCATTTGCGGATCGGGCGAACGATCAAAAAACGCAAAACGTTGCAAATTGTATTTCTTAATAAATTTAAGCCAGGCATGTTCTTTATCCGTATGCGGCTCTCCGCCCATTTTGAGATATTCCTGGTAATATTTTTGCCAGGGACCGTTCCACGTATAGGTCCAAAACCGCACCCCGCCGCCGGCACAGTGATACACCAGCACATCGTGGCGGTTTTTATCTAAATATTTTGGATTGGAGGGAAGGCAGTTGCACGTATCCGGCAAGACGTCTATCGGGATGTCAAACTCTTGGAGCATCACATTTACGACTCCTTGGTCCGGACAAACTAAATTTTCTAGCCACTCAGCGGTTTTGTGATAGCACCACATCCGTAACTTGTCTTGCTGATTCATCGGGCGGGCAAATAGGGTCATCCCGGCGTTATAACAAGGAACGGTCATATCATATTGAGGCAAAGGCTCTTTGAAGTTTTTGGTAATAAGCGTAAGGCCCTTTTGGGTGTCTTTACACATGGCCACCCCGCCTTGCTTGGCGTAATTTTCAAAAATAGGTAACAGTTCGCCGCCAATCATCATATCTACGTCCATATAAAGCACGCGTTCGTACTTGGTCAGCAGGTCAAAAATTTCATACCGGGCAAACGTCAGTTGTGTAAAATGCTTAAAATTGATGTTTTCAAAATCAGTTTGTACGGCAAATTTGTATTCAGTAAATTGGCAAGGCAAAATGCGGTTTAGGAAAGCCTGGTCTTGCTCGGTAAGGCCTTGGTGGTACACCAGCACATCGGCTTTTTCAAGCACTTTGGGGGATTTATCCCGCAAACTCATTAACATCACGGCTAACGCAAATAGAAAACGACGGTTCGTGGCAAAAAATAACGCGTATGGTTTCATAATTCCTCCGCAAAGACCTTTTATATGTTACAATTATAACATATACGGGGGAGCAGTATGAGCCAAAATTTAGATTCTTTCAAATTAGCCGGTTTACGCGCCGGTGCCTTGGTAGAAGCCGCCGCACAAGATAGTTCTTTGGTGCGCAGTGCCATGAAATTCAACTTATGGCGCAAAAGCACAAAACTTCGTCTCAAACGTTTATTTAAGAAAGCCACTCCCCCTACCGGAGACTTAAAAGTATTGGTACACATTAAGGGGGGGATTGGGGATGTATGCATGACCCGTGTGCTGATTAAAAAATTGCGTGAAGTTGTACCTAACGCACGTATTTATTTTGCCTACGATCATAAAAACATTGTGGATATGGTGTTTTCAGATGGGTTAATTGACGAATTTTGTTCCAACAAATATATTCCTGAGTCTTTTGATTTGGTCATTTCCGGATGTCACCTCTTAATGTACGATTTCATCAACGAAGGACGCATTAAAAAATTAGCACCGCACTTGTGGCCCTTCATTGAAAAAGGACTAGACGTGCAACGCTGTTTCAAACCGTTTGCCACCTATACGCCTTATTTGGATGGGCAATTAGCCGAAATTGCCATCGCGCATGGAGGTAGCCGTATTACCAATTTAGGATGGTTTACGGGGTTGGAAGTGCATCAAAACGATCCGGCTCCTTTGGCATTAGACGAGACTATGACCAAGCGCACCCTGGACCGGCTGGGATTAACAAAGGATACGTATATTACGATTCACGACGGAATTAACCCGCATACGGATCCTACCCATAGTGACCGTACCCGCAACTGGCCACGCTCGTATTGGGAGCAACTGGTCAAACTGCTCAAGCAACAATTTGCACATATAAAAATAGTGCAACTGGGGGGAAACACCAGTGAGCCTTTTGATTTTGTAGATCTCTCGCTTGTAGGGAAAACCGCTATTGCCGACTTACCCCATGTATTAAAAGGGGCCCGCCTTCACTTGGATGGAGAAAGCGGCATGGTACACTTGGCCAACCTTACACAAACCCCGTGCGTGGTGCTTTTTGGTCCGTCAAAAGCAGCGTATTTGGGTTATTCACGCAATACCAATATAGAGGCCCCGTTTTGTGGGGGATGTATGAATATCACTAAACATTGGATGACTCATTGTATGCTCGGATACCCGCCCGAAAAGCAATGTTTGGCAAGTATTACACCACAAGTAGTATTTGACGCAGTACAAAATACATTCAAAGGAATTTCCAGGTAGTCGTTTACTACCAAGATGAATTCATGATAAAAAGATTATTTGCTAAAATTTTTGCTTCTAAACCGCCTCACGGCAAAATTGATTTTACGGATGTGCAGTCTATTTTAGTAAATCCAATAGGCTCTGCTGTGGGGGATGCCATCGTCCTAACCGCAGCCCTTGGCCAGCTAAGGTTTACTTATCCCCGTGCCAAAATTGGCGTTATAAGTCATCCCCGAAACGAATTTATTTTTAAAAACAATCCTCTTAATGTAGAACTAGTCAAACAATCTATTTTCTATGCTTTAACGCATAGAAATAAATGGCAATTGTTTTTGGACTGTTCACCCCGGTTTACTACAAAGGGAATTTTATTTTCGTTTTTGCTAAATTTTTCATACGTAATATGTTTTGAAAAAGAAATAAAGAAATCTTATAACACCAGTACCGTCAAAAATTACAATGAATATATTTCTCAACTAGATCATATTCATTTAAGCCAGCTTTTGACACTTACCAGCCTAAACCAATATTTGAGAGACCAGTCCACTAAATACCGATTACCCTCCGTAGAAAAAGAAGAAGGCAACATTAACCAATTTATTAAAAAAGATAAATTAAACGTAATGGTGTGCCCTTTTGGGAGCACCCGGCAACTAGATCCGCAGGAATTTAAAACCATTATGAAACGGGCGTTAGAAGGAAACGAAGGAA
Source organism: Candidatus Avelusimicrobium ruminicola (assembly GCA_900319885.1). Lineage (GTDB taxonomy): Bacteria > Elusimicrobiota > Elusimicrobia > Elusimicrobiales > Elusimicrobiaceae > Avelusimicrobium > Avelusimicrobium ruminicola. Next base: position 1,381 of record ONQH01000070.1, on the reverse strand, counting down.
AATTTCATCTTATGTTTCCCCAGGGCCATCAAAGCACTTTGTATTTGCTTTCAGACGCCAACATTACACAAACCATTTTGCCCCGTCAAACGTTAGCTCAATGGTTTTGTTTGATCTCTAAGGCAGACCTAGTAATAGCGGTGGATAGCGCAGCCGTTCATGTGGCATGCACCTATCAAAGGCCATTAGTGGCCTTCTACGGCGGTAAAAGGCCCTCTATTCAATTTGCGCCTTTACCCTATATGGGCTCGTTTGCCATCACGCCCATTCATCCTATGCCAAAAAACTTCAACGGCATCATGAAAGGATACGACCTCCAAAACACGGCCGCAAAAATAAAAAATGTGGTTTTACAAAAGCAACTATTTTAAGGTGGACAAGTAGCCTCCTATCTTGGAAAAGACAAAGGAAGGCGTGAGTGCCTTCATACAAACACAGTCGGTGTTTTTCACGCATTCTCTTAACCAATCCCCATGATAAAACTCACAATGGATAGGGCAGGCACTACTTAACAAGTTTATATTTTCGGAATATCCAAGTACTTCGGGGGAAGAAGGGCCAAACAGGACACAAGAGACCCCGCCTTTTAACGCGTGCCTTAAATGCACCAGTCCGCCTTCTCCGTCTATATGAAGCAAAGAATTTTTTAAAACAACTTTTATTTCATCAAGGGAGGTTTTACCTGCAAGATTGTGATGAACGCTTTTCATGGGGGTCCCTTTTCCCGTGCCGACTTCAACAATCGTATATTGCGGAAACGAAACTTTCAATTTTTCAATTACTTTCAAATAATTCTCCATCGGCCATAATTTGGTGGAATTACTGCCGCCTATTCCTACTTCCCGATTAACGGTAATATACTTTTTCTTCTCTAGTTTGAATTTTTTCAAAATTGTTTCTTCATTTGGCATTTCTATGGGAAGAATAAAGTCTTCTGTAATATTAAACAGGTCCAGTATATCGGGTTGGTGCCAACGTTTTACATTGGTAGAGGGGACATTGTATGTAATCGCATCTCTTTTGTATGAAAGCCTAAAAAATACGCCATATTCTTCTTCGGCGGAAATATATTTAGTAACGGCATCAAACAATTCCGGATTTATTTGCTTTATTTTTTCAAAATTAGCATAAACAACCTGAGGACATCTTACCAGAAATATTTTTAGATCATATCGCCCTTTTTCCGTTGCCGGAGAAAGCGTCTTTTTAACAAAACCGGGAACGAAACTGTCTAAAATTTTTTTATTAAAAGAGGAACAATCTATATCTACATCTTTTCCCTTACAGAATTTATTATAAAAGTAACAAACCCAATTTAATGATATCACCATTCCACCAAGGCCTTCCCCGATATCAATGAGTATTTTTAATCTTTTACCAG
>ONQH01000008.1 GCA_900319885.1 Candidatus Avelusimicrobium ruminicola | reverse complement strand
CCTAAAATATAACCCTTCGCACGGGGGGCCGGCGGATAGTACACTTACCGGCAAAATTGAGAAGTATGCCAACGCCTACATGGCACATCCCGAAACGATAAAATCTATTCCGTTGGAAGAAGCGCGCGCTAAAGGTTTCGTACGAGAGGCTGACATCATCACTCCTTATATTACGGCCTTAGGCAAACGGATTGATTTTGCCAAAATTGCGGCGTCTTCTCTTAAATTTGCGGTACATCCGTTAGGCGGGGCCAGTTTAGCCTTTTATCAAGCCTTAAAGGAAAAATATGCGTTAAAAAATCTAGATATTGTTTGCACCGAGCAAGACCCCACTTTTTATTTTATCCCGATAGATCACGACGGCAAAATCCGCATGGATCCCTCTTCTAAATACCCCATGTCTGCGCTTATTAAATATGTAGAGGCAGGGACGTATGATTTTGCCGGAGCCAGCGACCCGGATGCCGATCGTTTTGGGTGCGCCACCCCCCAGGGAGGACTTATTTCGCCCAACCATGCTTTATGCGTTATGGCGGATTATTTGCAACGTCATCATAAAGTGCCGGGTGCCAGTGCCATTGGCCGCACGTTAGGCACTACGTTCTTGCTGGATCAACTGGCCCGGGCTCATCATTTGGGGTTAGATGAAGTGAACGTGGGTTTTAAGTATTTTGTACCCGGTCTGCGGGAAGGGAAATATGTATTGGCGGGCGAAGAAAGTGCCGGGATGTCTGTAAGCGGTTGGACGACCGAAAAAGACGGAATTTTTGCAGTATGCCTACTTATGGAAATTACCGCTTGCGAAGGAGATATTGCCGCGCTTTATAATAAACTGACGGATACTTACGGCACCCCGTATTATACTCGCGTAGACGTGCCCACAGATGAGCAAACCAAAGCGCGTGTCAAGGCCCTGAAAGCGGCCGATATTTCGTCAGTTAAAGAAGTAGCCGGAGAAAAGGTCCTGCGCGTCCGTGATACGGATGGGCTGAAAGTCTATCTGGAAAAATCGTGGTTTTTAGTGCGTCCGTCCGGCACAGAAAACATCCTCAAAATTTATGCGGAAACGTATGTAAGTCAGGCGCACTTGCAAGACCTGATTGCCGCCGCCCAACACTTGTTAGCACGCTAAATTACTGTACCGGATGTGGTTCATACGTGCGTCCTTTGACTTGCACACGCGTACCGATTACTTTACTGGGCGTTTGGATGGCGCTTTCCACTTTTTTGTTACGTAAGAACGGTACCGCCGTAAACACTGTATTGGCGTGAAATTTGGATAACCACTGATCCAACGATATAGGGGACGACCCACCCAAGAAAGAATCTAACACCAGCGTAACGTGACTATCCGCGTGCGGAAAAACTACCAGTAGCGCCGTATGGTAACGCCAGTGCAAACTGGTGGAACCGTTGGCTAAGGTAAAGCGATTGCCTTGGCTGGGTTGTAAAAATTCTCCGCTTTTGGGGTAGGCAGTAAGTTAATTCTTATGTTTATTACCGTCTTTTACCCAACGGTAGGTCAGTTTTACATGCGAGGAGTGTACCGTGTGTTTACTGTCTAAGTCTTCTAAACTGGCTTGGGCAGTTTCATACGTAATTACTTGTTTTTTACTCAAGTTAATCGCCTGCGCAAGCGTGCTTTGAAATGCGGAAGAAACGGACGCAGGGATAGCGGTTTGTAAAAAATTATAATTGGGGAATAAATACGTGGCCAGTTTACCGTGCCGAGGTTGTTTCTCCAGTAGTTTAAGCCAGGCGTTTATTTGCGCTTGGGACGGAGTGCCCCACTGTTTGCCGATAGCAGATTGGGCGCGAAGATGGGCCAAATGGGCATCCACTTCTTTTTTATTTTTCTTATAGAAAGAGGTAGCCTGAGCCATATCAAAAGGTTGGGGGGCTCCCACTAACCCGTCCAGTACCCCTAAAAAATTCAAGGTCAGTTGAGAAGGCTCAGCGGAAAGATGATACAGCTTGGAACTGACTTGCATATTAAAAAAGTAGATGGCCAGCGCACGGATATGCATCCCTTTATAAGGTGAAGAAAACCAGCCTGCTTCTTCCGGAAACGAATTGCGTACCGGGTAATAATACATCAGTTTGAAGCGTTTAATTCCGGCGGAGGGTTCGCTGGCGGCTTGTTGGGTTTTGCGTGCTACAGCAGTGGCACTGGCTTCTTTGGCGCAGGCGTCCAAGGAGCCAAGCAGACAACCGATCAGCAGCAAACAAATAAATAAGTTTCTCATAATACTTAGGATAGGAAATAACCCCTCTATCTGCCAGGGTCTTTGGACCTAGACGGGGTAAGGCCCTTGCGCCGGGTACGGGTGGGACTTATTTGTCTACAAAAAAATCACCCCGCACAAGGCGGGGTAAATTTTTGGTAGGAATAGGATTGCGCCTTCCGGTAAAATTCCTGACGGAATTTTCCTGCAGGCCGGGCTCGCGGTACTCGCCTTTGCCTGGCGGCAAAACTCGTACAACGCTGTGCCTTTCGAATCCAAACACGGGCAAAGCAGTTTGCCCGTTTTCCCACAAATTATTAAACCACCCTTGCGGGTGGTTTAAAATTTGGTAGGAATAGGATTCGAACCTATGTAGGGCGTAGCCCGACGGTTTTACAGACCGTTGCTTTTGACCGCTCAGCCATCCTACCGATAAATTACTTAAACAACTAGGTACATATATTATAACAAAAAAAAGGATTTATGTCATTTTTCGTCCTTATCTCCCCGTAAAATGTTACAATAATACTATATGGCGCAACAGACTAATTTAACCCCTTTGATGAAGCAGTACTTTGCGGTGCGGGAGCAAAATCCCGGCATTGTGTTGTTTTTCCGCTTAGGGGATTTTTACGAAATGTTTGACGACCAGGCACGGGAGATTAGCGCCCTGTTGGGCCTTACGCTTACTTCCCGCAACGGGATGGCTATGTGCGGAATCCCGTATCACGCCGCCAATACCTATATTACCCGTTTGCTGGCGGCCGGTAAAAAAATAGGCATTTGCGAACAGACCAGTTCGGTCATGGATAAAGAAACCAAACTGTTTGAACGCAAAGTAGTGCGCGTCATTACCCCGGGAACGCTGGTAGAAGACAGCCTGTTAGATGCCAACCAAGCCAATTATTTAGTGGCGCTGGATATGCTGCAAACCGGGTGGGCGCTAGCGTGTGTGGAAGTTTCCACCGGGGAATTTTGGGTCAATCAAAATGACAAAGACGCCCCGTTTACGCATTTGGCCGCCGCTTTGGCCGCCATTAACCCTTCTGAAATTATTGCAACACAAGACGTTTTGAATTTGCTCCGTCAAAAAGTAGTGATTCCCGCTTCATTGACGCTTACGCCGGTGGCTCCGTTTAACGGGGATTATACCCTGCCCGCTAATTGGCCGGCCTTGGGGGCTTGGCAAACACACCGGCGCGCGCTTAGTTGTGCGCTACAGGTGATGAAATACGTCAACGCCACAGACCCCAGCGTGCAGAAAACACTGATCCCATCGTACCGGGAATTAAAAGACTGTTTGCAAATTGACGAAAATGCGGTGGCCTCGTTGGAACTTGTCAAAGGGCAGGAAGGGGGCCGCGTAGGCAGTTTGTGGGCCTTGTTAGATAAAACCAAAACCGCGGTGGGAAGCCGCAAACTAAAAGAATGGATTTTGCACCCGCTGTTGGACCTGGGCGAAATTGCCCGCCGTCAAAATTGTGTAGAATTTTTTGTAAATAACCAAAGTGCCTTGGCTGATTTAAGCGCACTTTTGGAAAATATTTCAGATGTGCAACGTATTATTACCCGTACCGCCACGGGTACTGCCAGTCCGCGGGATGTATCCGGCTTGCGGCGTTCGTTACTGCACGTAGATGCGCTGGCCCAGTGGTTTGCCAATTACGGAAATGGGGTTTTGCATTTGCGGGACCAATTCCACCAAATTTTACCTACGTTGCAAGACATGGCAAAACTGTTGTATCAGGCCATGAACGAAACGCCCCCCTTGCATATTTCTGACGGAGATGTAATTCGGGCCGGCTATAGTGCAGACCTGGACGAATTGCGTTCCCTTAAAACAAATTCCAACCAGACCTTGCAGGAAATTTGCGAGCGCGAACGCGCCAAAACCGGGATTGCTACCTTAAAAGTAGGGGTTAATTCCGTATTCGGATATTATTTTGAGGTAACCAAATCGCAACTTTCCAAAGTGCCTTACGGCTACGTGCGTAAACAAACGTTGGTAAATGCCGAACGCTTTATTACCGAAGAACTCAAAGAATTGGAAGATAAAATTACCCACGCCGAACAAAAGATTTTGCGTTTGGAAGCGCACCTGTTTGATACATTACGCCAAACGCTCGCCCAATATATAGAAGAATTTAAGCAATTTGCTGAAATCGTAGCCGAGTTGGACGTGTACGAAGCCTTGGCCTTAGTTGCCTTAAAAGGCGGATATACCAAGCCACTGGTAGATGACGGCGTAGAACTTTACTATGAGCAAGGCCGCCACCCGTTGGTGGAACAAACACTGCCCGCCGGAAACTTTGTGCCTAACGGGTTGCATTTAGGCACGCCGGACAATCAAATTATGCTCATCACCGGGCCCAATATGGGGGGAAAGAGCGTGTACTTAAAGCAAACGGCTATCCTGGTGATTTTGGCCCAGATGGGGAGTTTTGTGCCCGCTCAAAAAGCCCATATCGGCTTGGTGGACCGCATTATGACGCGTATCGGGGCCCACGATGCTTTAAGCCGCGGAAACTCTACCTTTATGGTAGAGATGAACGAAACCGCCCATATCCTGGCTTCGCTCACCCCGCGTAGTTTAATTTTACTGGATGAAGTGGGGCGCGGTACTTCCACCTTTGACGGTATTTCTATTGCATGGGCCATTGTGGAATACTTATACAAGCCCAAAGGCGGGGCCAAGGTTATTTTTGCTACGCACTATTTTGAACTGATTGACCTGGAAAATAAATATTCCCGCGTGAAAAATTACCACGTAGAAGCACAAGAATATAAGGACGCGCAAGGTGAAAGCAAGTTGGCTTTCTTATACCAAATTAAGCCGGGTGCGGCGGACCAGTCCTACGGGATTCACGTGGCGGAACTGGCCGGTTTGCCGGCCGCTTGTACGCTACGCGCCAAAAAAGTGTTAAAAGATTTAGAAGCTAAAAAGGGCGCCAAAATTTCCGTCAAAGAACAGGATATGGTCAAAGATTTATTTTCTTCGCCGATTGTGGAAGAAATCAAAATGGCGGACCCCAATAAATTGACCCCGTTAGAGGCTTTGCAGTTAATTACTGAGTGGAAGAAACGAATCAATGAGTAATATCCACGTACTAGATGAACAAACAGCCGGACAAATCGCCGCGGGCGAGGTTATTGAACGCCCCGCCGGGGTGCTCAAAGAGTTGCTTGAAAACGCAGTAGATGCCGGGGCTACAGCAATTAACATTGATATTGAAGGGGCCGGCCGCACGCTCATCCGCGTCAATGACAACGGGCGTGGTATGGACGCCGAGGACCTGAAACTCAGTGTCCTGCGTCATGCCACCAGTAAAATTTCTCAATTTGACGATTTGGCTTCTTTGCATACTTTCGGCTTTCGCGGCGAGGCCTTATATTCGGTGGCGGCGGTTTCCAAAATGACCATTACCAGTTGCATGGCGGGGGGCAGCGGCAACCGCTTGGAAATCCAAGGCGGAACGGTGGTCGCGCAAAGCCCGGCCCCTGCTTTGCCTGGGACTACGGTGGAAATCCGTGATTTGTTTTACAATGTGCCCGCCCGTCAAAAATTTCTAAAAAGCGATTCATATGAACGGGCATGCTTGCTTAAAGTCATTGAAGAAAGCGCGCTGGCTAATTTGAACGTAGGTTATCACGTGCGTGTAAACGGACGGGATGTATACCACCTGCCTGCCGGAACGGATGATTTCCGCGCCGCTGTATTGCGCCGGGCCCATCAAATTATGGGGGAAGAAGTTGCCGACAATTTGGCTTATAAATCGTTTGAAGAATTGGGACTACATCTTTTTATTTCCCCGGCAGATAAATTGGTGCGCGTGCGGGATTTGCAATACATTTTTGTAAACCGGCGTCCCATTGATTCCAAAACGGTGCAACAAGCCATTTATAAGGCATACCAAAATGCGCGACAACCCAATTATTTCCCTGCGTTTCTTGTTTATATGACGTTGCCGCCGGCTTCATTTGATGTAAATATCCACCCGCAAAAACGGGATGTACGCTTTGAGGACGAGCATGCCGTTTTTGGCAACATTTTACATTGTGCCGGGGAAACTATTTTCTCAAACGGGCGGCCCATCCAGGCGGACGTGTCTTCCCCGCAACCGGCTATGGATTTGCCGCCGGCTGCTACAAAAACTTTGGCTACACCTACCCCCATGGAAACGTTTGCGGCAAACACATCCCAGCCACAAACAACACCCTTGTTTACGCTTAAACAACCGGTACAGCAACCTGCTTTTGTTCCTGCCCCGTCCCAACTGCGTGAAACGGAGGAACCCGCCGCGTATGTTACCCGCCCGGCGGAAACTACTGGTGCGGTGCGGCCCGACGAACCGGCTCTGCCGCAAGAGGTCCCGCACTGGTATCAAGGCCCGTATCACTATATTGGGCAACTCCAGCGCAGTTATTTGCTGTTTGAAAACCCGTTAGGGCTTGTCGTTATTGACCAACATGCCGCGCAAGAGCGGGTGCTGTTTGAACATTATTTGGATTTATTTGAAAAACACGCGGTACAAGTACAAAAATTGCTTTTCCCCATACACGTTGATTTGCCTCCTTCTAACGTAGAGAGTTTGCTCTCGTGGGCGCCTTGGCTGAAAACGGCGGGGTTTGAATTGGAACCGTTTGCCGCACGCACGGTACTGGTTAAAACCATGCCCAATATCGTACGCTTTAAGGAAGATGATATGAAGGCGTTTATTGAGTCGTTAGCCGGGGTCATTGGGGACCCTACCAAATCTACAGACAGTCTTAAACGTAAAATGATTGCCATGTTGGCCTGCAAACGTGCTATCAAAGCGCACGACGCTATTACTGCGCCGGAAGCTGAAGCCCTCCTGGAAAATATGAAAAAATGCAAGGATGGGATGCACTGCCCGCACGGCCGCCCGGTGCTGGCCCAATTAGACATCAAAGCCATCGGCAAATTATTTGGCCGATAATCTCTAATGACCAATACGCATTAGCGTACAGGAGTTGGTCCCACAAGTATAACCGGCAGATTGTACTCGCTGGCAAATCTTCTTTTTGGCAGCATCCTTATAGTGATAACAGGCTACACTCCCAGTAGAAAGAGACATCTGCAGGGTAATCCCCTTGTAAGAAGATTGGATGGTTGTATTGTTGAAATTAAACGAGAAATTATGCCCGGTAGGAAACGTAATATTGCCAAATTTATTGTTTCCGGCTAAGCGGGTCCCGGTGGGCCAATCCTCTTCTAGGTTTTTAAGGCTGGAATCATAAGAACCATATTGCAAGTAATACAATTTTTCGGCACGGTAAAGCCGTTGTAAGTAGGCAAGCGTTTGGGTAAATTGGGTTTTTTCAACCGCTTTTTGATATTGCGGCAAGGCGATGGCGGCTAACACTGCAACAATTATAACTACCACTAATATTTCAATTAGGGTAAAGCCGGGCGGGCTTTTGAGCAATAGAGTAGTATGAATCTTTAGCATAATGTCATTATGAGCGGCTTTGTACGTCTAAACAAGTATATCTACATTATAACATAACTGCCCAGAGTGAAAAACAAAGTCTCTCAGGGAAAAAGGTAGCGGACGTCCGCACGGTGGGGCCCCTTCCATTTCCCTCTAAAAAAAGGTATCCTATTTATATATTCTTTATTGGAGGGTTTATGCCGGAAACACCCGTTTTGGACCGTGTCTTATTTTCGCAAGAACAATTAGCCGCCCGCGTGGAAGAATTGGGTCGTCAAATTTCAGCCGATTACCGGGGAAAAACGCCCCTTTTTGTGGGGATTTTACGCGGAAGTATCTTATTCTACGCGGACTTAATGAAACAAATTTCCATTGATTGCAATATGGATTTTATGTGCTTGTCTTCTTATTCCGGCACGTCAAGCACGGGGCAAGTGCGTACCATGTTAGATTTGCGCGAAAGTATCAAAAACCGCCACGTAGTGATTGTGGAGGATATTGTGGATACGGGGCTTACTCTCCAATATTTAATGAGCAACTTAAAATCCCGCGGGGCCGCTAGTTTGGAGATTTGTTGCCTGTTAAATAAACCGTGTAACCGCAAGGTGGACATCCACCCCAAATACGTGGGGTTTGAAGTAGAAAATGAATTTGTGATCGGGTATGGGTTGGATTATAACGAACTGTACCGCAATTTACCTTACATAGGGGTCTTTAAGAAACCATGAAGAATACCAAACGTCCCAACAACCGTAAAATTATATCTATCGGGCAAATCCTAGGGTGGATTGCCGTATTTGCGTTAGCGATTATTCTTTTCAATCGTCCCAGTGCCAAGCAAAGCACGCTAGATTACTCCGAATTTAAGGAAAAAGTAGCCGCGGCACAAGTGTCCGACTTGACGGTCGCCCCGGAGATGATTTCCGGTATGTACCAGGATAAAGAAGGTAAATTTGTTCCTTTCAAGACGGTACGCATGAGTGACCCGGACCTTGTAAAAGAACTATCTGCTGCTAAAATTAAATTCAAAGCGGAAAAAGATAACAGTTGGATTGGAAACGTTTTATTTAATGTCCTGTGGATTGTTATTTTAATTGGTCTGTGGTGGTTTATCTTCCTGCGTCCTCAACGTAGCGACGGGAAAAGTGCCATGAGTTTTGCCCGTAGCAAAGCCAAAATGCAGGACCCTTCCCAACAAACGGTTACCTTCAAAGATGTGGCCGGCTGTGATGAAGCCAAAGAAGAATTGCAAGATATTATCAAATTCTTAAAAAACCCGAAAAAATTCCAAAAATTAGGGGGCAAACTCCCCAAAGGGGTTCTCTTATACGGGGCCCCGGGTACCGGTAAAACCCTGCTGGCCAAGGCAGTAGCGGGCGAAGCCGGCGTGGCGTTTTTCTCGGCCTCTGCCAGTGAGTTCGTGGAAATGTTTGTAGGGGTGGGCGCGGCGCGCGTGCGCGATTTGTTTGATCAAGCCAAAAAAAATTCCCCCGCGATTATTTTTATTGATGAATTGGACGCGGTAGGTCGCCGTCGTTTCGCCGGGATTGGAGGCGGACACGACGAGCGTGAACAAACGCTTAACCAACTTTTAATTGAACTGGACGGGTTTGAAAGCAAACAAGGCATTATTTTAATGGCTTCCACCAACCGCCCGGACGTATTAGACCCGGCGCTTATTCGCCCCGGCCGTTTTGACCGTCACGTTTCCGTGCCGGCTCCGGACCTCAAAGGCCGCGAAGAAATCTTAAAAGTCCACGCCAAAAAAGTAAAACTGGGTGCGGATGTAGATTTGAAAACCGTTGCCAAAGGAACCCCCGGGTTTGTGGGGGCGGACTTGGCCAACGTCGTAAACGAAGCCGCCATTTTGGCTGCCCGCGCGGATAAAGAAGCGGTGGAGTCCAGCGATATGGACGAAGCCATTGAACGTGTGATTGCCGGCCCGCAGAAAAAGAGCCGCATCATTTCCAAGCATGAACTGCAAGTCATTGCCGCGCACGAAGTGGGCCATACGTTAGTGGCGCGTTTAACCGATCATTCCGACCCGGTACATAAAGTATCTATCATCCCGCGGGGCCAAGCGTTAGGCTATACGCTCCAGTTACCGACGGAAGATAAATTTCTAGTCAGTAAGTCGGAATTTTTGGACCGCATTTGTATTGTACTCGCCGGCCGCGCCGCGGAAGAAATTGTGTTTAGCGAAATTACTTCCGGGGCCAGTGATGACCTCAACAAAGCCATGGCGTATGCCCGTAAAATGGTGATGGAACTGGGCATGAGCGAAAAGTTGGGCCCTATTGCGTTGCCCAGCGGAGACGAAGGCGAAGTGTTCTTGGGGCGTGATATTTCCCGCCATAATACCTACTCGCCGGAACTGGCCAAAGTAATTGATGAGGAAATTATGAACCTCATTAAGACTTCCTATGCGCGTGCGAAAGAAATTATTTCTTCTCACCGGGAAGCATTTGATAAACTGGTGGCGGTTTTGCTAGAAAAAGAAGTGGTAGAGGCCAAGGAAATTGATGAAATTTTGGGGTTAGCCCCGGTGGCCCCGGCGGCCGAACAGTCGGCACAGGCCTCGGCGGATGAACTGGCCCAAGAGGCTACGTCTGCCAATCAGGCGGCCCCGGCCGAAAAACCGCAAGCCACGCAAGGCGATTTGTTTGATATAGAGTCGCCCAAACAATAAGATATACAACACGTTTTGCAACAAGGAAGAATATATGGGAAAATATTTTGGAACAGATGGGATTCGCGCGGTAGCGGGGCAATTTCCGTTGGTGGATGAATTTGTCACCAAGTTAGGCTATGTGGCCTTACGGGAATTGCAACGTTCTTCCCAAGCGAAACATCTTAAACCGCAAGTGATTATCGCGCAGGATTCTCGTATTTCGGGACCGCAAATTTTAGAGGCCCTGCAAAAAGGAATCCGCGCCAGCGGGGCTAACGTAATTAGTATCGGTATTTCTCCCACTCCGTCCGTGGCCTATTTGGTAAAACAAACGGGTAGTTTGTGCGGCATTGTTATTTCTGCCAGCCACAACCCGGCTGAATTTAACGGGATTAAATTCTTTACCAATCACGGAACGAAACTTCCGGAAGAATTAGAAAAAACGATAGAAGCCCAAGTAGATGCACTAAGCACGGTACCGGCCCCTACAGGAACCTTCACCGAAGATACTTCGTTAGTCAAAAAATACGAACAATTTTTAATGTCTACCGTAGACGGCAATTTGCTCAAAGGAACCAAGGTGGTGCTGGATTGCGCCAACGGAGCCAGTTATAAAGTAGCCGCCAATGTGTTTGCCGGTTTAGGGATGCAGGTAACTGTGACGGGTGCTAAACCCGACGGTACCAATATCAACAAAGATATTGGCGCCTTGCACACCGGCTTTATGCAACGTTTAACCGTGCGCGAAAATGCCTTCGCTGGGTTTAGTTTTGACGGAGATGCAGACCGCGTGATTGCTTCAGATGAAAAAGGACGCCAATTAGACGGAGACAATATTATTGCTTCCTCGGCCCTTTGTATGAAGCAGGAAGGGACGTTAACCCATAATAAAGCGGTGCTTACCATTATGGCGAACTTGGGGTGCATCAACTATTTGAAAGAGAACGGAGTGGAAGTAGAACTGACCACGGTAGGTGATAAATACGTTTCCGAAGCGTTGGAAAAGGAAAACCTGTCTATCGGGGGGGAGACTTCCGGACATATTATTTTCCGCCAATTTGCCAACACGGGCGACGGTATTTTGTCTGCCCTACAGTTTTTGCAATTTGTAAAGAAGTCAGGGAAACCGACCAGTTGGTTTTTGGACCAATGGCAAAAATATCCCAGCAAGTTAAAAGCGGTAGCGGTTACTTCCAAGCCTCCGCTGGAAACGCTGGATGGCTTTTTGCCGGGCGTTAGCCAAATTGAGCAATCTATGCACGGAAAAGGACGTGTGGTAGTGCGCTATAGCGGTACCGAGCCTAAACTGCGTATTTTGGTAGAAGGGCAAGAAGAAGAAATGGTCAACCGCGTACTTGATGAAGTAGAAAAGTTGTACCAACAAAAAATGGAGGCACATAAATGACTTTGAAATTAGGTGTAAATATTGATCACATTGCCACGTTGCGTAATGCACGCAAGGCGGCTTACCCGGATCCCATTGACGCGGCGGCTATTTGTTTGGCGGCCGGTGCCGATTTTATTGTGGTACACTTGCGCAAGGACCAACGTCATATCACGCAAAAAGATGTGGAACAATTATGCAAACTGTTTCCCGGTAAAATTCACTTGGAATGTGCCGCTACGGACTTTGCCGAAAAAATTGCCTTAAAATGCAAACCCCACTCGGTTTGTATCGTGCCGGAAGTCCCCGGCGAAGTAACCACCACTGGCGGGCTCAAATTTACCCCGGCGTCCCAAAAACGTATTTTTAGCATGGTGGAAAAACTACACAAAAAACATATTTTAGTCAGTTTGTTTATTGACCCGGTAGCGGCCGATTTGCGCGTGGCCGCACGCATGGGGGCAGATATTGTGGAATTATGCACCCGCCAATATAGCGAGGCTAAAACCGCTAAACAATCTCAAAAATACGTGCAAGACTTGGCTTTATCTGCCTTGCTGGCACAAGAGTTGGGGATGAAAGTACACGCCGGGCACGGGTTAGATTATCATAATGTACTGGCTGTAGCGGATATTGGGGGCGTTTCGTGCATGAATATCGGTTTTGCTATCATTACACGTTCCCTGTTTGCGGGCCTTCCCAGTGCAGTGGAAGAGATGAAGAATTTACTATAGGAGTTCCCCTATGTGCGGCATTATTGGTTATGTAGGTAAAAATAACAGCACTTCATATATTATTGACGGACTTAAAAAACTGGAATACCGCGGATATGACTCGGCCGGGGTTTCCATTTTACAGGATGATAAAATTGTAACGGTGCGTGCCGTAGGTAAAGTGGTGGAACTTGAAAAAGCCGCCCTCCAACTTAACCCCCAAGGTACTACCGGGATTGGGCATACCCGTTGGGCTACCCATGGCAAACCCAGCGAAGAAAATTCCCACCCGCATAGAGATTGCACCGGCGACTTAGTAGTGGTGCATAACGGGATTATTGAAAACTATTTAACCCTGCGCGAAAAACTTCAAAAATTAGGCCACACGTTTAAGAGCGAAACCGATACCGAAGTGATTGCGCACCTAATTGAAGAAAATTTGAAACATACCCGTGCTTCCACGGATGAAGAAAAACTTATCAAAGCCATACAAAAAACCAACGCGGAAATTGCCGGTGCCTTTGCTATTGGCGTGTTATGGGCCCGAACCCCGGGGATGCTGGTAGGGGTCAAAACGCAAAGCCCGCTGGTGGTAGGACTAGGCAAAAAAGAAAATTTTTTAGCGTCGGATATTCCGGCCTTCTTACAACACACCAACAAAGCCCTTTTCTTAGAAGACGGCGAAATGGTCATCTTGCACGCCAATAAAGTAACGGTGCTGGACGTAAATGGGAAAGAAAAGAAGGTAAAAGCCACAAAAATTTCTTGGGATCAAAAAACGGCTGAGAAAGGGGGCTATGCCCACTTTATGATCAAGGAAATCTACGATCAACCTCAAGCGTTAGAAGATACCTTGCGTACCGCGCAAAACGATTTTGCCAAAATTTTAGATATGGATGCCAAGGCCATGCGCGCGTTGAAAAATATCCATATTATTGCCTGCGGTACTGCGTACCATGCCGGGCTTGTCGGCAAATATTATTTGGAACAATTAGCCGGTATCCCGGTCAGCGTAGATTTGGCTAGCGAGTACAAATATCGCACCATACCGCCTTTTTCAAACACGTTGGCTATCGCTATCAGCCAATCCGGCGAAACGGCAGATACCATCGGGGCCATTAAAAAGGCTAAAAAGTTAGGTTTTAAGACACTGGCCATTTGTAACGTGCTGGGTTCCACGCTTACCCGTATTTGTGACGGAACCTTTTTCACGCACTGCGGCCCGGAAATCAGCGTAGCCTCTACCAAAGCATTTACCAGTCAAATTACATCCATTTTTGCGCTGGCGGCTTGCTTAGGCAAAGCCAACGGTCACTTGAGCGAAACGGACTATAATAAATATTCCAAAGAATTAGTGCGTTTGCCCAAGGATATGGCACAGACGGTTAAAATGGAGTATGATGTGCGCCATTTAACCCGTAAAATTTACAAAGCGGACCGCTTTATTTTCCTGGGGCGTAATGTAAATTTTCCTATTGCGCTAGAAGGAGCACTAAAGTTAAAAGAAGTTTCGTACCGTAGCGCCGAAGGCTTTGCGGCGGGGGAAATTAAGCACGGGCCGATCTCTATTATTGACAAAGGTACCCCGGTATTTATGTTGATGCCGGCGGATGACTTATTTGAAAAGATGCTTTCCGCTTGCCAGGAATGTCGTGCGCGCGGAGCGTACGTGGTGGCAATTACTACCAAAGGGGGCGAAAAGCAAGCCAAGAATGTGGCCGATAAAGTATTTATCGTGCCGCAAACCAATGAACTTTTACAGCCTATTTTGAACGTAGTGCCTCTTCAATTTTTAGCCTATTGGATTGCTAAACGTTTAGGCTGCGATATTGACCAACCGCGCAATTTGGCCAAGAGTGTAACGGTAGAATAACACAAGGAGGCTGTCAAACAAAGGCCACACGCCGAGCGAGCTCTCAGGCAGGCGTAAGTTCGACCCCGGCAATATGCCCGTAATCACAGCCGGCAGCTCGCTTGCCGCAGAAATGCTTGCGGAAGCCGCGCCCGAGATCAGGAAGATGGGATTCGGCCTTGACCTGGAGTCGAATGCGGCCAGCATTCCGGTGATGGATCTGCCGAATGGGCTGGACGGGCCGGTTAAGATGTCGCAAAAGAAAGTGTATCCGAATGATCCTTGCCCGTGCGGGTCGGGGAAGAAGTTTAAAAAGTGTTGTGGGAAGTGAGAGTAACTGTATGGTACGCTGGTTTAAACTGTTTGATCATCAATATTTTGGCTTCTGGGTGTTGGGGCTTGTATTGTTTGCGATTCAGGAGATTCCGTATATGGTGATGCCGCTTTTCCATTTG
>ONQH01000072.1 GCA_900319885.1 Candidatus Avelusimicrobium ruminicola | reverse complement strand
ACGCGGCGTTTACCCTCGGGTTATTACAAAAATAAATTCAATCAAAACATTACGCAGTTTATCCAACTGGCCGAGCAAGACGGGTCTATCCTTACCCACAACGACCAATTAAAAGAACTCATCAGTACCATGAAGGACTATACTTTCAAACAAGGTTTCACGTTTGAAAACTCTACCGAACTGACCAACGGGCTGCGTAAAAATTGGGAACAACTGATGGCGGAAATCCGCAAACCCAATATGCTCCGCTCCAACCGGGCCCGTTTGAACCGAATTTGGACCAAACCCGTCAAACTGCCGGGCGGCAAAACGGTTAGTTTACAACAGTATTTTTCTCAAGTGCGGCGCACCGCCTTCTTTGAGAAAGCCATGCCGGAATTTTATTTGAACAGTCCCAAATGGGTTGCGTTGGAAAACGAACGGCGCAACTTAATTGCTACGGACTATCCGTTCTCGGCCACCGATGCCAGTGCGTTTAACCGTTTGCAGGAACGCCTCATTTTACGCACGCCGGATAAGTACCTCACCTTAGACCAGTTTGGCGCCTTGATGACCCAACTTTACAGAGAAACCTTTGGGGAATCACACGCCCAAGCGGTAGAACAGGGGGCCGTCTCCGCCCAAAACGATTTGCTCTTAGGCTTAAAAGCACAAACACCGTCTTGCACTACCATACGCGTCAATAATTTTGACAAAGTAGGCGGTGTGTGCCAAATGTCTTTTGGCGACGGGGGTTACATGGGGCCGGTGAAAGCCGGTTATGACGGGACGTCGGTCGTCTCGCGTTTTGAACCGGTGGTGTTTGACAACGTGCGTGTAGTTACGTTTGACATGGAAACGCTGCAACCGCGCGTAGTAACGCTGGACAAAGTATCCTACGTAAAAGACCTTAAAAAGCCGGATATTGACCGCGTACGCGCCAGTTCTATGGTAGGGGATGGGTTAGACATTTCGCGTGATGCCTTAACCGTAGAACGCGCGGAAAAAGCCTTGCACGATATTCCCCACCTGCGCGCTACCATCTATCCGCAATCGCGCGTATCCTATGCCGATAAAGTACCCTATATGAAGGGCGGCGGGTTGGCGGCGTACTTGGCGTTATTCACGCCGGACTTTTACCCCATCAAA
The DNA here is from genome assembly GCA_900319885.1 of Candidatus Avelusimicrobium ruminicola. Lineage (GTDB taxonomy): Bacteria > Elusimicrobiota > Elusimicrobia > Elusimicrobiales > Elusimicrobiaceae > Avelusimicrobium > Avelusimicrobium ruminicola. Next base: position 4,333 of record ONQH01000072.1, on the reverse strand, counting down.
ACGGTACACTTGCTCAAACAAGTAGACGGAAAATGGACGTGGGTGCCCACGCACTTTGTACGCAAAGAAGTGCTTACGCACGCCGGGTTTATTCACCGCAACCACATTACATTTACCGAGCAAGTGCAAGAGCGCATTGTACCGGATGTTAAATAGTTTTCTTTCATGCTAAAACCCCGCCGATTGGCGGGGTTTTTTATGAGGTGCAAATCATTTATTTATTGAGCCACTTCCAAAACGCATCTTCAAATGCGGAAATGCTGTTATAGCGGTACGCTTTTGCCAACGCTTTCTCTACGGAATATGGTTCGTAAACCTGTTTGCCGCGGGAATCTTTCACCGGGAACCCGGTGGACGGGTCGCGCACCAATTCTCCTTGAGAAATCAGACGCGTAAACTGTTCAAATTGCATCCGGTTGGAAGGGGTTATCCCGCCGGCCGGATTGAGCAAAAAGCGCACCATGAGGTACGCCTGCAAATACCAGGTTTGCGTTTTACCTTGTCCTTCGGCCGCGTCTAGGGAACTATCTTGCATGAACTCCTCAAACGGTAGTAAACGCACCGGTTTGCCGTGACGTTTGAACGAGCGGACATTACGCTGATACGTGGGCGGAGTAAAGGTTTTAGGCTCATAGCGCCCAAACATAGACTTGGTACCGAACGAAGCCGGCATAGTTTGCGGGTCGCGCGCAAAGCGAAGCGTGCGGTAATCGCGATCCCACGGGCCGCCCGTACGTCGGCCGGCATACATTTGGTCTTCCACATATACCGCCAACCCTTCGTCCAGCCACAACGGGGTCATCAAACGCCCGGTTTTATGTTTATCAAAAAATTGTTGGGTAAAAATATGCGTGAGTTCGTGCGAAAAAACTTCTTGCAATTCTTTGGTATGGCCCGGCTCGTCATAGACGACAATTTCCCCCCGCGTGGGGTAGGCCATGGCACGCGTCCAGGCTTGGGCGTCCGGCTCGTAACGCAGGTAGGAGTTATGGTCCTGATACACAAACGCCCGCACTTTACCGCTCATCATCCACGGGATAAACCGCCGCAGCGTATTGTATGCGGTTTCAAAGATAAGCGACATATTGGCCGTGCCCATCGCAGCCGTGGTAGGATTTTGGGTGTAAATATCAAAATGGGTGCTCTTGGAAGGTTTCCACTCTACCCCCGGGCGGAAAGCATTGGGGTTAAAGGCCTTGTTGGCGGCGGGCACTTTGGCCGGACGGTTTTTAGACGCAGACGGCGGAATTTTGCGCTCAGCCGATTGGGACTCTGCCTTAGATTTTTCCAACATTTTTACTGCATATTCCAGTTCCGCATCGGCGGCATCTTCTTCTTCCGTATTTTCCGCAGGAGTTGCGGCAACGGTATCGGTAGAAAGTTGGGTAGTTACGGTAGCGGTAGAAACGGTAGAAGTGGGGCGCGGCGCAGGTTTAATTTTGGCCGGGGCCACTTCCGTCTGCACCGTGGCGGTAGAGCCGACGATAGGCAAAGGCATATCCAACGTGCGGGCACCCGTAACCGGCGTAGCAGTAGCGGTAGTGGTAGAAACGGTCGTGGTGCTAGGTTGTGTTTTTACGGCACGCTTCGGGGGCACTTTGGGGGCCTTGGTACTGGACGGAAACGCCACAGACGCATCTTTTTGAACGGATTGCTGTAATAAATCTACTGAGGAAGCCGGTGCTTGTTGCGTAACGTTAGACACTTTAATGTTGGGGTCTACACTACCCGTTGCTTGTGCCCACGCAAGGGTGGTTCCCCCCACAAACAAAAACCCTAGTACCCACTTTTTCATAGCACCTCAACTATTATAAGGTTGTAACCCCGTCATATATCCACGGCCTGGCAACGCAGTGATTGTTTCCGCCCAGCCCCATCTCAATATTCACTGTATATGTAGTCCCTGTTCCAAAGGCATTATCCCTATGGCATCTATACCTAGTGCCAGGGACATTAGTAGAACCCATATTTTCCATTACTTTACAATGCTGATTTTCTCCACCAACTGGTTGAGCAGGGTCAAACGCAGTATTCACCCCATAGTTACAACAATATTCCAAATCTCTGGCGTACGTTTCAGGGTCTTTGGAGGCCCAGAGTTGATTTAACTCGTTCATGCACGAGTCTATAAGAAGTTGTGCGCTGACCGTGTGGCGGTTTTGGCGCGCTGTCAACGTGCGCGAGAGTACCACCCGCAAAATAAGTGCCGACATACCGGCTAATATCGCAGCTACAATTAAAACCTGAAGAAGGGCAACCCCTCGTTTGTTCAAATGCATAAATTCTCCTCATTAAATGCTATTCGTATCAATAGGAAATCCGTGCGGCAGCATAAACGTTTCGTCTATGGTTTCATTAACTACCGGCGAGCCGGGCACTTCCACAATCAGGGTCACCCGTATTGCGGAAGCAAGGGTATTGATTTCTGTCGTATTGACGCCCCAAGTCTCTTGCGCAAAGCGCGGGGAAGCAAAGTTTTCTGTACGAATAAATTTGACATTCTCTAACCAAGTACTAGTGCGTTCTGATCCGCCCACCTCCACGCGGCGCGTGATCGTACCGCCCGTTGTACCACCGCCGGCACCCGGGGCACTCCCTGCTGTAAATGTGTATGTTATAGTCCACGACTCGCGTTGACCAGGCCCCAGCTGGACGTTACTTGTCAACACCATTCTGCGGGTAGTTAGCGGGGCAGAGCCTGTCCCCATGTTAAAACGGATCTGTACCCCATCTGCCTGTTCAATATCCTGGCGCAGCTGACGCAACGCCACGGAGAGTTGGTGGCGCAGCATGGTCCGGGTGCGGGCTACGCCCGTTTCGCGCACGGCCGCCGTGGTAAGTGCCGCCAAGGCCACCCCAATAATGCCCACAATAAAGGCCGCCAATAAAATTTCCATCAATGTAAAACCTTTGTTATTTGTCATAACTTATATCCATTACAGGTAATATCGTACGTAATTGTATACCTTTCATAAGGAACAGCGTTTTCATGGTACTGCTGAACCTGTTCTCTATGGTCTACCTGAGTCACTGTATACGTAAAAGAGGAGTTGTTTTTATCACAAAGCGGCGGCAACATACACGCCACATCATGCTCCCCTGTGCTCATGGGAGACAAATCCCCACCGCAAAGCCCATTGGCCAAATCGGGTGGCACCAAAGAGCGCATAGCCTGTGTTGCGTCATCCCCCGATAAATACATGGGATATATCCGCAGTAACTTATTGACTTTTTCTACGGCCCAGGCCATCTCTTCTTGCACGTCGGGCTGGGAAGTCTGGCGCGAGGCCGATAGCAACACCGCAAACGCGCCCCCCGTCACCAGAGCCAACAACCCCAGCGCAATAATTCCTTCCAACACCGTTACCCCGGCTTTACTGGTTAGCAATCGTTTCATAGGTTTACTCCCCTTCACATTCGCTCACGCTGGAGTCGCGATACACGCACCACCTATCCCCGCCATGTCGGCCGGCAGCCGCAGTGCCAATCGCTTGTACTAAAATGCTGGGGTCCGCCTCAAACAATCCATTACTGGCCTCAAATTGATAAGGCAACCCCGCAAAATCTTTCGTAGATAAATAATCACACGCAAAAAGTTGTGCCAAGTCTACGGTGCCCCCATTGTCAGCAGACGGCACCCCGGAATACCCCGCGTGGGCACAGTTGCCTTGGGCTGCAGCAACTACCGAAAGGGAATCAGCATCCTCTTGCTCTAATTTCCCCTTCAACACACCTACGGGGCGGTAGCCTTTACTGTCTTGATAAAAGGTACGCATGGCATCCGCCATTTTAACAGCCGCATTTTTAGCCTGCCCGTAGCGCACTTCATCACGCACGAACCGAATCCCCGGCATAGCAAACATAACCACCACCGCCAAAATCAGCAGTACCGCCAACACTTCCATTAACGTAAAACCTTTGCTATTCATACGCATCCTCAACTTAACTCAATACCATCTATCCCCGTCCGTACAATATTTAGTATTGTCGTGCTTGGTGATTTTGATAGTAGCCCCTTGTACACATACCGTAAAGACAACGTCCTCACCAACGGTTTTGGGCTCAAAAGTCATCGTAAAATTGCGCTTATAGTTCTCCCCTTCGCGCGTTTCCGCATTATACTGGCGATATTCCAAGTAGCCACAATTTACTAAATTCTGTACGGAAATGATATTTAACGCACAGTTGGCTGAATTGGCAGGGGTAATGACGGAATTGCCGTCATCCACATAACTGTTTGCGCTGACGGACGGATATTCCAGCATAAAACGGTGTGCCGCCGCCGCTACAATCTTAGCCCGGGCGCGGGCATCTTCCACGCGGGTATCTGCCG
>ONQH01000010.1 GCA_900319885.1 Candidatus Avelusimicrobium ruminicola | reverse complement strand
AAATTAAAGTGTGGGTACCTGGTAAATACAATGTAAGGCCTTGGTTTCACTCCGTATTTGTGCGTGTGAACAAACTGGTAGACATAATGCCCTTCCGCGATGAGGAAATAAAATACTCTATCCACACGCCCTATAGCAACCAGGTAAGTGGTCCTATTTATACGGCAACCGAAGGGTTTAAATCGGAAAAATTAGACCCGCATACACTTTCTACCCGTGCTATTAAGTCTATTACCACTTCGTTTGGCCCGTATCCGTTATCCCCCACTCAAGATGCTACGTGGAAAATTATAGTAAGGCCTGCCAAAACGAACAAGGACGTAATTTTCTTGCGGGCACATTACAGCAACCGGCACATTTTGGTATATTTGGCGGACTTATTAAGACGTGATAAGCGCACGGTAGAAATTCGCCCCAGTTTTACAATGGATAAGCACAAACTGGAAATCTGTCCCTCGTACTGGGATTTTTGGCTGGAGCAAGTACAGTGGGCCAGCTTAGATATCTATTTACAAAATCCCAAAGCGTACCGAAAATCTTTGTGGCAGAAATGGTTTAAAAAAGATGAAGATGATGAGAAGATAAAATATGGTTATGCGGATTCTATATGGAGTTGCTTTAAGTGGTAATATGAATCAATTTGAACATATTGTGGCTTGGCTACCGCATATAGGGTTATATTTGCCAAACGTGGATAATAGGCCAGAATTTGATACTTTACGGCGGGATTCTTTGACCCTGGCAGATGAACAGGTAGATAGATTATATTCCTTTCTGCCAAACAAGATTACAAGTGATTATTCGCGGTTTATGGTGGATTTAGAACGGTATTTAGATAACTCAAAAGAACCTATGGCAACACGAGGAATGGGGTACCTGTATAACCGCTTAATAGATGGCACGTTATTTGATAGGGTTGTATTCGGGGATGATAAGTATTTTACCCTATATTACAAGCACAAACACGCACAATTAAAACAAGCCATTGAACATATTGGGAATGGGGCTATTCTACTTGATTTACACAGTTTTAACCCTGTTCCTTTGGCGTGTGATATGGATAAGAGACCTAACCGCCCTGATATATGCTTGGGGTTTAATGAAGATGAAACTAAACCCGATGAATCTATCTTACAAGAACTTCAAGAACATTTCGAAGATAATGGCCTCAAAGTAGCATTCAACACACCTTTTAGCGGGGCAATGACAACTAACACGCAAACAAAGTACAAATCCTTGATGATAGAAGTGAATAAAAAATGCTATTTAGAAAATCATGTGCCTACGAAAAATATGTATAGACTGTCTTACGTGTTAAAAGAAGCCATTTTGTTATTGCGTCCACAACCTAAGAAACGTGCATTTGAGTGGATGTAAGCGGGAAAAACATATAATTTGCTATACTACAATGCAATCCCAATAATACGAATAAAAAATCCTTAAAATATAAGCATAATTTTAAAAACCCTATAAAATTTTTCCAGATTTTCGACGGGACAGCTTGGTATAAAATCCTAGAAAAAAATTTGCCCACAGCTTTTTTCTAGAATCCAGATTTTTATTTTTGCAATGTTATTACCCTGTTTCTGCGGCCATTATCTGCCAACCTTATTTTTGGCAAGCGGAACATAGCCGCTAATAGCGGACTATATTGAGGACTGTTTTTTTATAAATAGCACGGGTTCATTATCATTACTTTGAACTAAGATGACGGAATGCTTTCGATTCCAGAAATCTCTCAATTTTTCTTGGAATTCCATCGCTGATTTAAAGTTATTGTTAGAAAGGATTTCCTGCTTGTATTTTTTTATTTTTGCAATGAAATTATCGCGTTCTTTGCGAGTGCTATCAAACCATGGATTCGCCTTATTGACTTCTTCCAAAATTGCATTAAAGTACTTTTCAGTTATTTTTCGTCCTTCTTGATTAATAATGGTTTTTGTTTCATCCCACTGTAAAATTTGGTCAACTAATTCTTTAATATATTGGCTTCTATTTCCAGATGGTTCATATTTGGCATAATTGCAATTTAGATATAAGGCAACACTTTTAATCGTTTGTTCGGCTGCTTCAGCTGCTGCAAGCATTTGGATTTTAAATCCAAAATCATCATTGTATAAGTCTTTTTCTAAATTATTTAATTGTTTCCGTACAAAAGCACTCGTTTCCTTTGATTGAGATTTATCAAAATATTTAATCTCATTTGTAAAATATCTCACTAGCTCTCCCACTTTTGCTTCTAAATGATTAACTAATACCAAATGCTCTAATTGGGGATACTGTATTTTTGACAAACGTTGGGTGTGTTTTTGGATGTTTTCTAATTCGGCTAATTTTTCATGCTTAGCAAATCTTTTCAAATCTTCAAGTTGGCGTGATAGATTTTTGAAGTTACTTTGGATAATATCTAAATAATATTGTGCAGTTACAAAAGAAAAGATTTGGAATACTATAAGTGGAGTCATTACTTTAGGCATAGCTGACGCAAAGCCAGCATGAGCAACAATCTGTCCATTTGCTCCTTGTACCATTGTGCTAGTAAGACCATTTTGGAAAGAAGATAGTAATAGCGGCGAGACACTTGCCTCATAAATTCCACGAGTCGCATTTTGAATCAATAAAGGTGCTAATTGCATACCTCGTCCCGTAACAGCAGAAATGGCATTCGTGTATTGCTTTGCATTAATCAATTTCCCTTCTATCCGTTTAAAAGTTATCTGGGAACCATTGCACTCAAGGAAAATATTTTCTATATCCGTTGGGGAAGAAGTGACCACCACGGGATTTTTGGGAATGCTAGGGGTTTCCAAAGGTTCTCTGGGAGGTAATAAGATTGTTTTTTGCTCATTTTTGAGAAGATTTTGTAAATTCTCCGCTTTCTTATTCATTTTCTGGATAGAAGAATAATTTTTTTGCTGATTGGCCAGAATCAATACCAAAAGTATTGCAATAATGCTAAGGAATAAGTATGTCATATGTAGTATCTCCTAGTTATAGTTTAGCAAAATATACTTTTATTTCTCATATTTAAGCGTTTTGACGAGTATTTCTTCGCCTTTCCCGTGGCGGTTGGCCCTCTCCGACGAGATGATTTTTTCAAATTGCCAACAAAAATTGCGAAAAAGGGCTGTTTGTATTGTAAAAGTCATTGCCAAAATATTGACAATAAAACTACAAAAACCCGCAAAAAAGCGCAAAAAACGGCCTGTTTAATGCTTGTTTCAAAAAAAGTCAAAAAACATATAAAAACAAGAAATCCTCGTCAGAGAACGAGGATTCTAAAAACTGCCCAGTACAGGGATTGAACCTGTGACCTTTCCCATGTCAAGGGAACGCGCTACCGCTGCGCCAACTGGGCGTAAATCGTTACATACTACTCAAATTCACACTTTGCTACATTTAGTTACTTTCGTTGACGCGTTCCCAAGAGCGGGAACGAACTTTATGTTACAAGCGCTGCGCCAACTGGGCGGTAATCATCTTCTAACTACTTAAATCTATTTTCATTATAGCATATTATGGCACTTGCTGCCATCCGGGTAGCGTTATTTGCTATACTCTATGTAAGAGTTTTCATAGAGAGGAGTTTGTCATGGACGTTACGTTGGTGGTGCCTTGTTATAACGAAGAGCCTATGTTGCCTGTATTTTGGGAACAAACCCGGCAGGCTGTGGCGGCTTGTCGGCAGGTCCATTTCACGTGGCTGTTTGTAAATGACGGGAGTACGGATAATTCCTTGAATTGGCTCAAAACGCTGGCTCAGCAAAACCCGGACGTAAAAGTGATTTCTTTATCGCGTAATTTTGGCAAAGAAGCCGCGGTAACTGCCGGGTTGGCTTTTGTGGCCCCTACCGCAAAGGCGGCTATTGTTATAGATGCTGATTTGCAAGACCCGCCGTCCCTAATTGGGGAGTTTATCCAACAATTTGAAGCCGGCTATGAAGTAGTCTATGGCGTGCGTACTAGCCGGAAGGCAGACTCCTGGATTAAGCGTACCACCGCGCACCTCTTTTATAAGGGATATAATGCAGTGGCCGAGCGTCCTATCCCGGCCCACGCAAGTGATTGCCGTCTAATTAGCCGCCGGGTATTAGACGCGTTGCTTACTCTGCCGGAGCGGGAACGCTTTATGAAGGGGCTTTTTAACTGGGTGGGATTTAAGAGTATTGCGGTTCCTTTTGTCCGTCAAAAACGGGCGGCCGGCTCTACCAAGTGGAATTACTGGAAGTTATGGAATTTTGCCCTGCAAGGTCTTACCGCCGGGAGTACGGTGCTGCTGCGCTTGTGGGCGTATATAGGCATGTGCATTTCGTTGGTGGCTGTTTTGTTTGCGGGGTGGGTGGCTTTCAAAAAAATAGTATGGGGCAACCCGGTGAGTGGGTATGCCTCGCTGATGGTGGCGATTCTTTTTTGTAGTGGCGTGCAACTTATTTCGCTAGGTATTATGGGCGAATATTTAAGCCGCATCTTTGTAGAAGTCAAACAACGTCCTCTATATTTGGTGGACGAAAAAGTCAATTTTTAACCGGTTGGCTGAACGCATGTTTCCGGTAATTTTCATACCGTTGGTTATATTCTTGTAGGATGGCCGTGTTTATAGTGCGGCGGTCGTGCCCGGCTGGTAGGATAAAACAAGTATTGTACAAATGTATGAAAATCCGCATATTGCGTTGAAAAGTTTGTACAAGACGCTGCATTTTGCCCGGGTCGCAGTTCGGCATCCACATCACAAATTCTCCTTCCCGTTCCATTAACTTTTCACGTTGTGACGGATCCATGTGAAATACTTCATACACCTCTTTATTCCCGTGGAAATAGTGATTGGGGTAAAAAGCGTACATGGGTTGCATAGAAGGCACCGGGAAGGCTTCCAGTGCCACTACATATAAGTCTTTATCGGCAAAGGCTCCCTGATAGGCACGCATAGATTCGCGCGCCGTGAAAATCCGTCCGTCTTGGAAATAACGGTAATACTTGGTAAAGGCATAAAACGACATCCCCACAAAACATAAAAATACCAGTCCCAGCACGCGATAGCGTTTAATTAGCGGGACCAAAATTAACGCTACAAAAAGATATAAGCAAGGAACAAACGGGATGAAATACCGCCATAATAACCAAAATATCTTGAGGGACATCACCAGGGCAAACGTCCCCGCCGCCGCCATGGGGATAAACAGCAGTAATAATTCCCGGCTATATGGCCAAGGCCGGCGTTTTAGACGGAGCGCGGAGTAGAAAACACTACCTGCCGCTAATGCCACAAGCACATAAAAGGCTTTACGGGAAGAGAAGAAAAATTCAATCCAAAGCCATACCAAATCCCATGTTAACGGGCGGTTGGCCCACCAATTTCCCGCAAAACGGTGCTGGGATAAATTTTGAAGCAAATTGGGCACAATCCACGGTAAAAAGCAGACAAATACCACGGACGGGATGAGAATAAACATCCGCAAAGGTTGTTTATTTTTCCAGGCGTAGATAAATAAAATCACCGAAAACAACCCAAATAACAGGGCCCCAAAGTAATGGCTCCAGCATAGCAGTAAAGAGCAAATGCCATACCATACCCACCATTCGGCAGGAACCGCTTTCTTAAAGTGCAAGCATTGGGCTATGTGTAGATAAAGAAAAGTAAGCACAATTGCTACACATAACATCAGGGAATACGCCCGTGCGTGCTGGGCATAGAGCAACAAATAGAAATTGCAACTTAGCAGTAGTACAAAAAGCCAGCGTGTGGTGCGGCCCAAATAACGCGGGAATAGTCTCCAGGCCAAAAACAACCCCATGAGACTTAAAATAAAACTAGGGAAGCGCAATATCCACTCGGGTCCGTAGGGGACCACGTGGTTGTATAGCCACAATATCATATTGTGTAAGGGGGGATGGACATCGGCTAGCAGGTAATGTTTCCAACTATAACTAAAGGGAAGTGCGGGGTTAGATGTAATTGCCGTGAAAATTTCATCATATTCAAAGGATATGTTTAATAGGACGGCCCGGCAAACAATTCCTACCAGGATCCCCAAGGTTCCCAACGCAATCCATATTTTTTTCATTACATATATTGTACTATACTTAAGAAAGGGTTGTATGAACTCTAAAATAGTACAATACCCTATATATATATAGACAAAGAGAGGATACTATGAAACAGTTTCTACCGGTAATAGGGGCGTTGGCCCTGATTGGATGTGTGACGGAGTCTACCCAACAAACTGCTCGTGCTTCCGCGGCACAGGTGTATAATACAGTCAGCCAAGCCGCTACGCGTGTGATGAACGATGTGAATACAATCACAGTGGCGGGAGATACTCCGCTCATTGTGGCTAGCCGGCAGGGAAACCGGCAGCAGGTGCAAGCGTTGCTGGCTTCGGGCGCGGATGTGAACGCAGCCAATGCCCAAGGAACTACCGCCCTCATGGCCGCCAGCCAAGCCGGTCAGGCGGAAATTATAAAATTGTTGGGAACAAACAAAAAACTGGATTTGGAAGCCACGGATGCCAATTTTGATACCGCGCTTATGATTGCTGTGCAACGTCAACAATTAGAATCAGTAAAGGCGTTGCTGGCGTTGGGGGCCAATGCTAATTTTATGAAGGCGGGGATGTCGGTGCTGATAGCGGCCAGTTATAAAGGAAATGCTCCCATTGTGCAGGCGTTATTAGAGGCCGGGGCCAATGCCGACTGGGCGGATGAAAATGGGGAAACCGCGCTGGACGTAGCCCTTGCCAATAACTACCCGGCGGTGGCGGCGGTGCTCCGTCACCATCAAACGGCCCAAAAATAGTTACACCTCATTTATATGATAAAACCCGCCTTTGTAAAGGCGGGTTTTGAAAGGGCGTTGGGTTATTTGTGGTGTAACTTCCACCATTGGAGCATAATGATTGTTTTGGCGTCGCAAATTTCGCCTTTTTCTACCATTTTGTAGGCTTTGGCGAGGGGAAGTTTTTTGAGGTTGATAAACTCGTCTTCATCCGGGCAATCTTTCCCGCGGGAAAGCCCCGTGGCTACAAACAGGTGCAGTTGCTCGTTGGAAAATGCGTTGGTTGGGTTGAACATCATCACGTGCTTCAAACTTTTGGCACACATTCCCGTTTCTTGTTTCAATTCCGCCCGGGCACAGGTTAAGTAGGTTTGGCCCTTTTCGCGCTTACCGGCGGGCAGTTCTAAGGTTACGCGTCCTACCGGATAGCGGAATTGTTGCACTAAATAGACGTTGTCCCCTTCAATAGGAAGGACCGCACTGGCCCCCTGGTGGTTAAGATACAAGCGTGTGGCTTTATGGCCGTTTACCAAGCGCACGGTGTCAAATTTTACCCCTACAATACCGTCAAAAATGGTTTGGCTGGAAATTTTAGTTTCTTTTAATTTACTATAATGTTTCATATATATATCTTATAACATTTGAACCGGTTACGGTGCTTGTATGGCAGAATTTGTACAACTTCACAACCATAGCGACTATTCCCTTTTAGACGGCATGTTGCGTATTTCCGAAAATCACAAGCCTTCTAAATTCTTACAAAGCCTTGTTGATCAAGGCATAAAGGCTATGGGCCTTACCGACCACGGAAATATGTACGGAGCGTTAGATTTTTACGACTCCGCCACCGCCATTGGCCTAAAACCATTGGTAGGGTGCGAGTTTTACGTTACCGAGGGCAAATACAATGTAAGGGACAAGTCACTCACCGGGCACCTAACGCTGCTGGCGCGCAATCACGAAGGATACCTCAATTTGATGAAACTCAACTCCCTGGCTTGGGTAGATGGGTTCTATTATCATCCGCGTATAGATACGGAACTGCTGGCAAAATATTCCGGCGGTTTGTTATGCTTGTCCGGTTGTTTGAAAGGGCTTCTTTCCCAATACGTACGCAGTGTCAACGGGTTTGATAAAGCCTGTGCGTTTGCCAAACAGTACGAAGATATTTTTGGCAAAGGCAACTATTATATTGAACTGATGGATCACGGGATTCGGGAAGAAATTGAATCTATTCCGCTACTCAAAGACGTCGCCAAGCGTACCGGTATCCCGTTGGTAGCCACGAACGATTGCCACTACGAGAAAAAAGAAGATTGGCAAGCGCACGACGTGCACGTATGTATTGCTACGGGCAAAACGCTTAGCGACCCGAACCGTATGCAAATGTCGCACGAACTGTATTTCAAATCGCCCGAAGAAATGTGCGCGCTCTTTTCCCACACGCCCGAGGCTTGCTCCAATACCCTGGCGATTGCCGAAAAGTGTGATTTGCAATTTCCTAAGCACGGATTTATTTTACCGAAGTTTGACATCCCGCCCGAGTTTCCCAACTCGGCCGAGTATTTCAAAGATTTATGCCGCAAGGGACTCGTCAAAAAAATGCACGGCAACGTGCCGGAAAATTACTGGAAACAACTGGAGTATGAATTTAATGTTATTATCACGATGGGGTTTGATTGTTACTTCCTTATTGTGAGTGATTTTATTAACTGGGCTCGGGCCCATGGAATCCCGATAGGGCCGGGGCGCGGCTCGGGGGCGGGGTCGCTGGTGGCGTACAGCATGGATATTACGCGCATTGACCCGATACAAAATAAACTGCTTTTTGAACGCTTTTTGAACCCGGACGGCGTCAGCATGCCCGATTTGGATATTGATATGTCCGACGCGGGGCGTGAGCGCGTGATTGATTATGTGCGCGGCAAATACGGAGCGGACCGCGTTTCCCAAATTATTACGTTTGGAACCATGAAGGCTAAACTGGTACTTAAAGACGTGGCCCGTGCCATGGAAATTCCGCTTGCGGAAACTAACCGTATTACCAAAATGATTCCCAACGACCCCAAAATGACGCTGGAAAAAGCGTTGGAAATCAATGAATTGAAGCACACCATTGACACGAACCCACAAGCAAAACGCCTCTACGATATGGCCCGTAAGTTGGAAGGCCTCAAACGCCATACGGGGATTCACGCCGCCGGGGTGCTTATTACGCGCGACCCGGTGAGTGAATATGTGCCGTTGGCACGCGGAGCTAAGGAGTCCATTACTACGCAATTTGAAGGGGAGCCTTGCTCCAACTTGGGGCTACTTAAAATGGACTTTTTAGGCTTGCGTACATTAACGGTTATTGATAACGCCGAAAAAATGATCCGTGCGCGCCATGACCCTAATTTTGACATCAACCAAATTCCGCTGGACGACAAAAAGACCTATGATATGCTTTCCGCGTGTAAAACGTTAGGAATTTTCCAACTGGAAAGCGGCGGTATGCGGGACCTCATTAAAAAAATCCAACCCAGCCAATTTAGTGATTTGTCCGCACTGGTAGCCCTATATCGCCCGGGGCCGATGGAATCGGGCATGATGGATATGTTTGTGCGCCGCAAAAACGGACAAGAAAAAATCACTTACGAAACCCCGCTGTTGGCCGAAGTGCTTAAAGATACCTACGGTTGTATGGTCTACCAGGAACAGATCATGCAGATTTCCAAACTTTTAGGCGGTTTTACGCCCGGCGAAGCCGATACCTTGCGCAAAGCCATGGGTAAAAAGAAAATAGAGGTAATGGAAAAATTCGGTAAAAAATTTGTGGAAGGATGTAAAGCCAATAAAATTGCCGAAAAAACCGCTATCCACATTTACGAACAAATGAAGGCCTTTGCCGGTTATGGATTTAACAAATCGCACTCATACGCTTACGCGCTGGTAACGTATCAAACCGCGTATTTGAAGGCCAATTATCCTATTGAGTTTATGTGCTCGGCCCTGACTAACGAAATCGGGCATAACGCTATCGGTTCCGAAGACAAAGAAAACAAAATTGTGACGTACTTGGAAGAAGCCCGTAAAATGGGGTTTGAAACGTTGCCGCCGGATGTAAACGCATCGGAACCGGAATTTTCGGTAGAGCAAAAAGATGGCAAGGAATATATCCGCTACGCGCTGGAAGCCATTAAAAATGCCGGTACGGAAGGATGTATTTCTATTGTAGAGGAGCGCAAAAAGAACGGGCCTTACACTTCGCTGGACAATTTGTGTAGCCGGATTGATTTGTTCCAAGCCAACAAAAAAACCATTGAAAGTTTAACCAAGGCCGGTGCGCTTGATAGCCTCTATCCGGGCCAAGACCCCAAAGAGACCCGCGCCAATATTTTGGCCAACATTGATAACGCGGTGGATACAGCCCATTTAGTGGCCAAAGAAAAAGAAAACAGCGTGGGAAATCTGTTCGGAGATGATTTTTCCAGCGTGCTGAGCGTCAAGAAAAAAGAACCTGTTAAAGCGCGCCCCCTTACCCAGCGTGAACTTTTGTTTAACGAGAAAGAGGTATTGGGGCTTTTCTTTAGCGGACACCCAATGGCAAAATATCAAGACCATTTGGAGCATCTTAAATGTACCCCAATTAGCGATATTTTGGAAGGCAAAGCCAGCGGGCGCCTCAATGTACTGGGGATTGTGACCCTGTTCAAAAAACGTCAAAATAAAGAGAAAAAAGAATGGTGCCAAATGGTGATAGAAGATTGCACCGGGTCTATGGCGGTGAACTGTTTTGCTAAAGTATATGCCGAATTGGCGGACAAATTGGCCCCCAATGCTATTTTGAATTTTACCGGGGATATTAAGGTGGACGACGAAAGCGCGCGGGTGGAACTGAACTTAAAAGACGTGAGTGATATTACCGAGCTAATTGCCTCGGCCGCCGAAGAGTTTACCATCCGTATTCCGGCGGGATACCCCAAGTTTGGTTTAGAAAAACTAAAACATTTCCTGGATATGACCAAAGGGACCACCACGGTATTGTTGGAAGTTCCTTCTAAAGAAGATCCGCAAAAAATTCACCGCATTAAAACTAACAAACGCATTTTACTGCACAAAGGCCTGTTGGAATATATTGAAAACACCATGGGCAACGCGTGGAGTTTTAAGTAATTTTATTGAAACTCGTCGGACTTTGTCCCGCCCCAATACGCATAGCCCAGTTTGGCTTTGATGAGTTCTTTGGCTAAGTTTTTGCCTTCGCCGTTTGTTACATCACACAGTAAGCGGAAGTATTTGTCGCGGCTGCAGTTGGAGAGGGAGATCGGCTCTTTCTCTAAAAACTTTTTGGTAAATGCTTTGGCTTCTTGCGCCAGTTCTTTTTCGCGTTCGGTTTGTCCTTTGATTTCGGGCGTATCTATCCCCAACACACGCACGGGTACTTTTTCACAATACACCGCCAGCGAACAATTCAAATTGATTTTGAACGTGTCTCCGTCATACACGGAGGCCACGGACACGTTGTCAAACGTAGCCGGGGTGGGGGCGTTTTCGTTTACGGGTTTGCCTTGTTGCTGTACAAAGTACAAAATAATCATCACCACAACAGAGGCCCAAAACTTTACTTGCTTGGGCGATAATGTGCCGCTGGAACGGCGGGAATAGTTTCGTTTGCGATAGGCCATTTACGGTACCCATAATTTGAGCGCGTGGGGCGTTAATTTTATTTCCAGGCGGTGGTCCGCTTTGCGCGGTTCCCCGTCAATATGATACAAGATTTCCCGGTCACTTTCTATCAGGGCTTGTTGCACCCGGGTATAACTGGTTACCCCAAACGGAGGTTTTTTACCCCGCAAAAAGGATGAGAGTCCCAACGCTAATTTACATTTAGAAATGTTATGCACTTGCACCATGTCCAGAGCCCCGTCGCAAATACTTGCTTCGGGCGCAATAACAAAATTACTGCCGTATTGGCGGTTGTTGGCAAACACAAGCGTCAGTGGTGTCATACGTTGGGTTTGCCCATTGAACGTAACGCGTAGCTCGTTAGGTTGATAATTAAAAAAGGTTTTTGCTCCCAGCGTAAAATACGGTAGCATCCCGCGCTTGCCTGTTTTGCCGTGGTCCATAAATTGCCACGCAATCGCGGCTTCAATCCCTACGCCGGCTAAGTTTAAGAATAATTCTCCGTTGGCGTACCCTACGTCGCACGGTTGAATTTGGGCGTGTTGCAGTTTGGCAAGCACTTTTTCAAGCGGGCCCATCAAGTGGAGTTCGCGCGCAAAACCGTTGCCGCTTCCGCGGGGGATAATTCCCAAAGCCGTAGACGTGTTAACCAGTCCTTGGGCGGTTTCGTTAATGGTGCCATCCCCACCCATGGCTACTACTACGTCAAATGGCTTGGCAGCGGCCTCTTGAGCCAGTTGGGTGGCGTTCAGGTTTTCTTTGTTTAGACGCATCAGGGCATCATAAATACGTTCATTTTTAAGCAGTTGCACCCCTAGGCTGGCTATTTTGCCACCTACCGCCATAACAAAGGTCATCAATACGGCAAATAGGCCCATATTGGCTAGTGTGTTGGCCGCCCCCATAGGCACGTTCATGGGGCCTACTTGGGTTTGTATCGTCATATCGGCAAAGTGGACAATTTCGCGCACGGTTTGCCCGTTGATAAACACGTTATACATGCTATTTAGCGCAAATAAAATGATTAAAATCCCCGCGCATAAGAGTAAATAACTTAAAATTTTGTGCATAAGGGGCCCCTCCGCGGCAGTGCTGTATTTAGTATAATATATTATACCCTTTTTACGAGGAATTTTTTATATGAAAACCAGCACAGAAATCCGCAACGGATATTTAGATTTTTTTAAGTCCAAGGGACTGCCCGTATTGCCGTCCAGTTCTTTAATCCCGCATTCCGATCCTACCTTGTTGTTTACCTCTGCAGGGATGGTACAGTTCAAGGCCAATTTTTTAGGGATTGATAACTCCCTAAAAAATGCCGCCACGTGCCAAAAGTGCGTGCGCACAACGGATATTGACAGTGTGGGGTTTACCGAACGTCACTTAACTTTTTTTGAAATGTTGGGCAATTTCTCGTTTGGGGATTATTTTAAGAAAGAGGCGATTGCATGGGCGTGGGAATATCTTACCAAGGTACTGGGATTACCGGCCGAAAAATTGTACGTAAGTATTTATAAGGGCGGTATTGCCGCGCGTGATGCGGAAGCGTACGAAATTTGGAAACAATTTGTGCCCGAAGATCATATTTTTGAATTGGGCGAGGCCGATAACTTTTGGACCATGGGCCCTACCGGTCCGTGTGGTCCGTGCTCGGAAATTTATTATGACTTTGGCGACAAAGGCTGTAAAAACCCGCACTGTGATATTACGTGCGATTGTGGTCGCTACGTAGAAATTTGGAATATCGTATTTGAAAGTTACAACCGCCAAGAAGACGGTACTTTTAAGGCGCTGCCGCACAATAACATTGATACCGGCATGGGGCTGGAGCGGTTGTGCATGGCGATGCAAAACGCCAAAAACGTTTTTGAGACGGACTTGTTTACCCCGCTTACCGCCCGCGCTAAAAAAGATTTGCATATTAAAGGCGAGACACGCGAAGAAATTGCCGCGTTACGTATTATTGCGGACCATGCGCGTAGTTCCAGTTTTTTAATTGCGGAAGGTATTTTACCTTCTAACGAAGGGCGCGGTTATATTTTGCGCCGTCTTATTCGCCGCGCAGTGCGTTATGCTAAACTGATGGGCAACGACAAACCTTACTTGTATACGTTGGTTCCTGTAGTCCAGCAGATTTTTGCCGGGTTGTATCCGGAAATTGACAAAAACGCCGCGCACATCCAAGAAGTGCTTAAACAAGAAGAAACCGCTTTCTTAAAAACTTTGGTAACCGGCGAAGAAAAACTGGCTGAATTGTTAGCCAACGGTGCCAAAACACTCAGCGGCGAAGAAGCCTTCCACTTGCACGAAACGTACGGTTTCCCCCTGGAACTGACCAAAGAAATTGCCGCGGCGAAAGGGGTGAGTGTGGATGAAACCGGCTATGCCAAAGCCAAAGAATCGGCGCAAGAAAAAAGCCGTTCCTACGCGGACGAATTTAGCAAAGGCAAAGTGCTTGTCATGCAAAAGTTGGAAAACACCTTGCCCGCTACCCAATTTGTAGGCTATGAAACGCTGACCCAACCAGCGCGTGTATTGGCGTTATTAAACGAACAATTTGAAACGGTGGACGCGTTAAACGGGGACGGGTTTGCTGTATTTGATGTGACCCCGTTCTACGCGGAATCCGGCGGTCAAATCGGCGACCAAGGAACTATTTTGGCAGGGAAACAAGAAGTGGCCCGCGTGCAAGACGTGCAAAAGCCGCTTGGTAAAATTTTCTTGCATAAAGTAACCGGTACGCTAAAACAAGATGAAACCGTTACCCTAAGCGTCAACGCGGATTTGCGCAAACGCTGTATGGCTAACCATAGTGCGATTCACTTAATTAACGCGGCCCTGCGTCACGTATTTGGGCCTACGGTACACCAAAGCGGGTCGTACGTGTCGCCGGAGCGTTTCCGCTTTGACTATACCCTTTCCCGTACACCGAAAGCGGAAGAATTGGAAAAAGCCTGGGCGATTGCCAATCAAGCCGCACAAGATGCACTTCCCGTTACGTGCCAAACCCGCCCGTTAGCAGACGCCGATAAATTAGGTGCGGTAACACTGTTAGGGGAAAAATATGCCGATCCGGCACGCTTTGTGCTGATGGGGGGAGACTTTGATCATCCCGAACAAAAATACAGTTTGGAACTGTGCGCCGGTACGCATGTAAAAAACACGGCTGACGTCATTACGGTCATGGTACTGAAAGAAGGTTCCGTTTCCGCCGGGGTGCGCCGTATTGAAGGCGTAGCCGGGTTGGCTGCGCTGGACTATTTGAAGGAAGTCAACCGCCAGGCTGCTACGTTGGCGGCCCGGTTGGATGTGCCGGCTAAAGATGTGTTTACCCGCGTCCATGCGATTATGGACGAACTAAAAGAAGTTAAAAAACGCTACGAAGACTTCCGCCAAAAAACCTTAGCGGCGGGTGGCGTTAATGAGATGAGCCTGACGCTTAAAAACGGGACAACCGTTGTATTGCGCAAAGCCGACGACGCACAACCCAAAGAACTGCGTAATATTGCCGATACGTTGGCGCAAAAACAAAAGCAAGCGTTGGTCATTGTAACTTGTGACCACGACGGCAAACGCTCTTTTGTAGTAAAAATGGCAGGCAAATTGCCTAATACAGATGCAGTAACGATTGCCAAGCAACTGGCCGAAGGGTTACATGGTCGCGCCGGCGGCCGCCCGGACTTTGCCCAAGGCGGTGGCGAAGCCACAGAGCCGATGGAAAAATTACTGGCCACGTTGCACTGATTGGTGCGTAAGGTATATAAATAAAAAGCACACGCTAAAAACGTGTGCTTTTTGATAGAAAAATCCCCGGTGTAACCCGGGGATTTGTAGATTTATTCTTCGTCTTTTTTGAATTTAGCGGCCACTTCTTCTTTGCGGCGGTTGAATTCTTTGACTACTTTTTCTTTGCCTTCGTTGAATTTTTCGCGCGCGGTTTCAAAGTGTTCTTTGGCTTTATCTTTTAGGTCGTGCGCGTGTTCCAACATCAGTTCTTTGTTATCTTCGTAGGTGTCATTGGCCCAGCGTTTAAGGCGGCGGCGGGTAGTTTCTCCTTTGGCGGGTGCTAACAATAACCCCGCGGCTGCACCTACAACAGCGCCCAGTAAAAAGGCGGCTAAACCGGTTCCGGCTGATCTGTATCTGTCACACATAAGTTCCCTCCTTTGCTAAATTGATATATATATTTTACAATATAATATATCCATAGTATAAGTAATAAACGGTTTTTTTACCAGTTTATTTTTTAGTTAGAGAGGTTTTTTATGCCCAATCCTTCTGCCCCGCGCAATAACGGTCACCAACAAACGCCCGACGTGCGCAAACACAATTTTGACGAAGTTGCCCAATCTTTTACGGATGAAGAAGCCCGCGCGGAAGCGCAGCGCTGTTTGCATTGTAAAAATGCTCGCTGTCAGGCCAATTGTCCGGTAGGGGTGCAAATCCCAGACTTTATCGCCTATGTGAAAGAGGGTAAAATCGGCGAGGCGGTGAGCAAAATTATGGAAACCAGCCTACTGCCCGCTATTTGCGGACGCGTTTGCCCACAAGAAAAACATTGTGAAGGTAACTGCATTTTGAAGGAAAAATTCGGTTCGGTCAATATTGGTATGCTGGAGCGTTACACAGCCGATACAGCGCGTAAACAAGGCCTCTTAAAGGCCCCGCAAACCGCCCCTAAAACCGGCAAAAAAGTCGTGTGCATTGGCTCCGGCCCGTCGTCTATCGCGGCGGCTGCGGAACTGGCCCGTGCCGGGCACGAGGTAACCGTGTTTGAGGCGTTACACGCGTTTGGCGGGGTGCTACGCTATGGAATCCCTTCCTTTCGTTTGCCGCGCGAAGTGATTGATCATGAAATTGAAACCGTCAAATCTATGGGCGTAAAATTTATCCCGGATGTGCTGGTGGGTGCCACGCAAACCGTGCAGGAACTATTAAAAGAATTTGACGCCGTGTATGTAGGTAGCGGAGCCGGCCTGCCCACCATGACGGGTATCCCCGGTGAAAATGCCGTAGGCGTTTATAGTGCCAACGAGTTTTTAACCCGCGTGAATTTAATGCAAGCCTATAAATTTCCAGCTACCGATACGCCTATTAAAATTGGCAAACACGTCATTGTGTTGGGGGCCGGAAACAGTGCTATGGATGCCGCCCGCTGTGCCATGCGCTTGGGGCCGGACACGGTAACAATTGCCTACCGGCGCAGTGCGGCTGAAATGCCGGCGCGCGCGGCCGAAGTAGAACACGCACAAGAAGAAGGCGTAAAATTTGAGTTTTTACTGACCCCCAAAGAAGTCATCACGGATGAAACCGGGCGCGTGAGCGGCCTTAAATTCACCCGCAACGAGTTGGGCGAACCCGATGCCAAAGGGCGCCGCCGCCCGATTGAAATCCCGGGTTCGGAATTTGTCATGCCGGCCGATACTATTATTGTGGCTATCGGTCAACGCCCTAACCCCATTATTGCTAAAACCACGCCGGAACTTAAAACCACCGAGCGCGGGGTTTTGGAAATGGATGAAGAAGGCAAAACTTCCTTGCCGGGCGTATATGCTGGGGGAGATATTATCCGCGGCGGGGCCACGGTGCTACTGGCCATGAAGGACGGCATTGAGGCAGCCAAACGCATCAACCGCTACCTGGAGGGGAAATAACATGCAAGAAAATACAATTTTAGAGCGTGTACAACTAAACGACGTCGTTGTTAAATTTGTGATTTATAAGCCGCTCATTGCCAAATCGGCTAAAGCCGGCCAATTTGTTATTTTGCGCGGGCGTGAAGGCGGCGAACGCGTGCCGGTAACCTTGGTAGATTGGGACGTACAAAAAGGGACAATTACGGTTATTATTCAGGCGATTGGCAAATCCACCTCGCTATTTAATAATTTGCAGCGAGGAGAATCTTTCCTAAACGTGGCGGGGCCGCTTGGCACGCCGGTTGAAATCAAAAAGTATGGAACCGTGGCGGTCATAGGTGGCGGTGTAGGGATTGCGGAAGTGTATCCCATCGCTCGCGCGCTTAAAGAAGCGGGTAATAAGGTAATCGCTGTGCTGGGGGCCCGCACGAAGGATTTGCTTATTTTGGAGCCCAAAATGAAGGCGTTGTGTGATGAAACTATTTCCACCACAGATGATGGCTCCTACGGCATGAAAGGAATGGTAACCGACGCCATCCAAAAGTTGCACGACCGGGGCGAAACCATCCACGCCGGGTTTATCATTGGGCCGATCCCGATGATGAAATTCACCTCGCGCCTGATGGATAAACTGGGGATGAACCCTCACGCCAGTTTGAACCCCATTATGCTAGACGGTACCGGAATGTGCGGTTGTTGCCGGGTAACCGTGGAAGGCAAAGTAAAATTTGCGTGTGTGGACGGGCCTATGTTTCCGTCAAAAACGATTGATTTTGACGAACTCATCCGCCGCACCAGCGAATATAAGCCGCTTGAAAAGCAAAGTTTGGAAAACTTCCAAAAAGACCATGTTTGTAAATGCGGTCTACATTAACCAATTCGGGCATAATAAAAACCTCTCCCAACGGAGAGGTTTTTTAATGCGCTTGCAAAGTTACAAAATCATCATAGAATCGCCAAAGGAATAGAAACGGTATTTCTTTTCCACGGCTTGCAGATAAGCCTCATAGATAAAATCTTCGCCGGCAAACGCACTGGTCATACACAAGGGCGTAGAATCCGGGAAGTGAAAGTTTGTAATCAAACAATCAATTGCTTTGAATTGGTAGCCGGGGTAAATAAATAAATCAGTCCATTTTTTCCCGGCGTGCGTGACGTGGTTTTCATCTGTGAAACTTTCCAGTGTGCGTGTGGAAGTAGTGCCGCATGAAAACACTCGCTTGCCCGCGGTGCGCACTTGGTTGAGGGTATCGGCTGTTTCTTGTGAGATTTCTCCCAGTTCCGCTAACATTTTATGCTCTTGCGGTTCCCCGCGAAGCGGCTTAAAGGTTCCCCAACCTACATGCAAGGTAATGTAGCAAATACGCACGCCTTTATCTTTAAGTTTTTGTAACAGTTCCGGCGTAAAGTGAAAACCCGCCGTCGGGGCGGCAATAGAGCCTTCATACTTGGCGTACACGGTTTGGTAGCGCTCTTTGTCCGTTTCAATACTGGCGGAAAGGCCGCTGTGTTTGCGGGCTTTTTCAATGTATTGCGGAAGGGGCATTTGCCCGTGTGCATGGCAAAAGGGCAAAATATCCTCGTGGTTAAAGCGAAGCAAAAATTCTTTGTCCGGCGTGGTATCAATCATTGTGCCCGTAAGTCCGTCGCCAAAATCCAGCGTGAGGCCTTCCTTATATTCGCGCGTGAGTACGGCCCATACATGAGGCTCTGTAGGGCGCACTAAAAGCACTTCCACTTTGCCGCCGGTGGGTTTGCGGCCAAAAATTTTGGCGGGAAACACTTTGGTATTATTGATGACTAACGCATCCCCCGGATTAAAATATTCGTGAATATCGCGGAAGATACGGTGTTCAATAGTGTGGGTGTCGCGGTGGAGCACCATCATCTTCTCGGTGCCGCGCCTTTCGCGGCGCTGGGCTTCATCACATATCACGGGATGACCGCCGAGCAGTTCCTCTGGGCATGGCTTCGCTCCGAGATGCTGGAGCCCAGAGAGCTTCGCTTCGAGTCTGAAAACATCTACTACGAGGCTCTGAAGGAAACAATCGCAAATCATGAA
>ONQH01000023.1:10820-22868 GCA_900319885.1 Candidatus Avelusimicrobium ruminicola | reverse complement strand
TGATACCGTTAAACAGGCTGAACTGTTTGCCGGTATGCGCGAACATTACGGTATTGCGCAACAAGAAGGCATCCAACTCAAAGATTATCCTACGATTCGCCACTGCATTAAATTTGTATTAGCCAATGCAGGCAAACCGGCGGCTGCTCCAGCGGCTCAACCCGCGCCCGTAGCACAGCCGACTCCGGTGGTAACTCCGGTCGCTCAACCCGCTCCGGCACCAGTAGCCGCACCTGCTCCAGTAGTTGCGCCGAAAGCAACTCATTTAGATGAAGCCACGGTAACCAAAGAAGTGGTGAGCATGGTAGCCGAAAAAACGGGTTATCCGGAAGATATGTTGGAATTAGATTTGGATATGGAAGCCGATTTGGGTATTGATACCGTTAAACAGGCTGAACTGTTTGCCGGTATGCGCGAACATTACGGTATTGCGCAACAAGAAGGTGATACCGTTAAACAGGCTGAACTGTTTGCCGGTATGCGCGAACATTACGGTATTGCGCAACAAGAAGGCATCCAACTCAAAGATTATCCTACGATTCGTCACTGCATTAACTTTGTATTAGCCAATGCGGGCAAACCGGCCGCTGCTCCCGTCGCACAACCGGCCCCGGTGGTGACTCCGGTTGCAACGCCGGCTCCTGCGTCCGTAGCGCAACCGACTCCGGTGGCTACGCCGAAAGCAACTCATTTAGATGAAGCCACGGTAACCAAAGAAGTGGTGAGCATGGTAGCCGAAAAAACCGGTTACCCGGAAGACATGCTGGAATTAGACCTGGATATGGAAGCGGACCTAGGTATTGATACCGTAAAGCAAGCCGAACTGTTTGCCGGTATGCGCGAGCATTACGGTATTGCGCAACAAGAAGGCATCCAACTCAAAGATTATCCTACGATTCGCCACTGCATTAACTTTGTATTAGCCAATGCAGGCAAACCGGCCGCTCAACCTGCGCCTGTCGCCCAACCTGCGCCTATCGCGCAACCGACTCCGGTGGTGACTCCGGTCGCAACCCCGGCCCCTGTGGCCCAGCCGGCCCCGGCAAAAACGTTTGAGCCGAGCCATGCTTTGCCGGAACATAAACTGGTAGAACAACCGACTCACATAGTGGCGGAGCACGTAGATGCGCCGAAAGCCGACGCCCTGATTACCAACCCCACCGCGCCGATTGAACAGCGTGTTTCGCTGGCTGAACGTCCGGAACGGGAAGGTTATCAAGGCGAACACTGTCACGAGAAGAAACTACGTTATGTAACCACGGTAGCGGACGCTCCGTTGACGCAACGTCACGAACGCCGCTTATCCAAAGACCGCACGGTGCTAATCTTTGCCGATAATTCCCAACTAATTAAAGCCTATCAGGAAGAATGCAAAGAATTGGGCGTGAAATTCCACGTGTTTACTACGCTGAAAACACGTAGCAAAAACACGACCATTATGAATTGGGAATCCTACGAGGAAACGGAATCGGCCTTAAAAGCGTACGCACAAGAAGATCCGAATATACAAGGGATTGTGTACCTCTTGGGGGCCACGGTCAAAAAGTTTGACAAAAAATTAAGTCCTCATAACGAACTGACCAAATACGTCATGCCGCTATTTATTGCCTTGCGCGTATTTGAAAAAGGCCTTGCCAACCGCACGGATGCGGATACGTTCTTTGCGGTAAATACCAAAGTAGACGGAAACTTTGGCTATTACACCAAGGACGAATTTAACCCGATTGTCGGTGCATTATGCGGCGGAACCACTTGTTTCCGCAAAGACGTGTATGAACGCACGGGGGCTATTAGTAAACTAATGGACTTTGAACCGACCGCTACGCCGGATAAAATGGCTCAAAAGACGATGGACGAAGTGCTCCACGGAGATATGCGCCTAATGATTGGTACGCGTGACGGAGTACGCTCTACCATTTTGTCCTTGCCAACCCGGTTGGACCGCCGCGTGAAACACTTTGATTTAGCGGGCAAAACGATTATCTTTACCGGTTCGGGCCGCGGTATCGGAGCTATGCTATCTCAAAAGATTGCCGCCCAGTACCACAGCAAAATTATTGTATTGGATATTATTGAAATCCAAGAAAAAACGCCGTTATGGGCCTCTATGAACGAAGCCGAACTGGCCGCACTCAAAAAACAAATCTGGGAGGACTTAAAAGCCGATCCCACGCAAAAAGCCACGCCGGTATTATTGGAACGTGCTTTTGGCCGCGTGAAAGATTCCATTACGCTTTACAATAACTTGCAAAAACTGCGCGAACTGGGTAGCGAAGTGGAATACTACCACTGCGACGTGCTTAACGCCGCCATGGTCAAAGAAGTCTGCACCAAAATTAAAGCCAAAAACGGGCGTGTGGACGGACTGATTCACTTTGCCGGGTTGGAACGCTCCAAACTCATTTACGACAAAGACCCCGCGGAGTATTACCGCATCTTTGACGTTAAAGCTACCAGTTTTGGCAGTTTCTTAGCCAATAACATTGTGCGTGATGACGGATTCTTCGCCTTTGCCTCGTCTATTGCCGGGAAGTACGGTAACTTGGGCCAAAGCGATTACGCTAGCGCCAATGATTATTTAGCCAAATCGGCGTTTAGTTTAACCAACCAAGGGTACCGCGCTGTCAGTATTGCCATGAGTGCTTACAAAAATGTAGGTATGGGCGTACGTGCGGGGGTGGAAACCTTCTTGCGTTCTAACGGGGTGGACTTTGTAGACCCTGAAGACGGTATGCAAATTTTCTTAGATGAAATTGTATATGGTCAAGTGCCGGAAATTATTTTGACCGGTTCTTTGGGCCGCTTAGACTGGGACCACCAATTAAAGTTTGACTGGGACGAAATCGGCTCTGCGGCCGATTTCGGTAAGGATGTAGATGATACCCCCAAAGGGGGATCTGCCGCTCCTACAACGCCGGTAACTCCGGCGGTCAAACCGGCCCCGGCTACGGTGCAAACGCCCGTCGCCGCGCCCAAGCCGGCCCCAGCCCGGGTGACTACCGGCCCGGATGCCGCTAAAGCCACGCATTTTTTAGGGGTTATCCAATCGTTGGTGAAAGGAGCTGAAATCCACGTCGAAAAAGAATTTAATTTGACTTCGGACCCTTACTTGGCAGACCATGCTATTGAAGGCACTCCGTATGTGCCGGGGGTCATGGGGTTGGAAACCTTCTTTGAAACGGCTACCGCTTTAACAGGCCATGTAACACGTGCCTTAAAAGATGTGCATTTCTATTTGCCTATCAAATTGCTGCGCAACCGTCCGCAAGCGGTGCGTGTGATTGGCAAAGCCACCGCCGATAATGTGGATATGGAAATTGAGTCCGACTTTATTAACAGCAAAGGGGTAAAAATGGGCAATACCCGCCGCCACTTTGTGGCTAAGACAATGACGGATTTTGTGTCCACGTGGGACGAAGTCAAAGCGCAAGCCATGACGGGGTTGGAAGCCCAACTACAAGTAACCCCGGCGGAAATTTACCAAAAATATTTCCATGGGCCTTCCTTCCAAGTGTTAGGCGGCATTTTGCGGGTCAATGAGCAAGAATCTTTAGCCATTTACAACACGACGCCCGCTCCTCAATGGACGGATGCTCCGCGCACGCTCCTAGCCAACCCGATGCTTATTGAAGCGGCGTTCCAGTGCTGCGGGTTCCAAGATATGACGGTAGCGCACAAAATGACGTTACCGGATGGAATTGCCGAAGTAGCCGTGCTGAACAATCAATTACCGCCGGCGCGGTTATATCTGTACGGTGTAAATAAAGGGACTACCGCTGACGGTAAAACCTTGCATGATGCCTACGTGTTTGACGCACAAGGTAACGTGTGGGTGGAAATCCACGGTTACCGGGCGATTGGTCAATAATGACCTATCAGTTAGAAGTTGTTGATTTACAAAACCTGCCCCCGGCCCTATCGGTACTGAGCGAACTGGAAAACGCGTTCTTTCAAACGCTAAAACTCCCTAAACGTAAGACCGAATGGCTTGGGGGCCGGGTTGCGTTAAAACGACTGATAAGTGCCTATGAACACGTGCCCCTACATGCAGTAGAGGTATTGCCGCAAGCACAAAGCGGCAAGCCGCAACTGTTACTTGACGGTAAACAAAGCATGCTCCCGTTTAGCATTACGCATAGTCAGGGTTTTGCGGTAGCCGCCCTTGCGCCGACACACAAATACATTGGCATTGATTTGGAAAAGATTTCCCCGCGTATGAACGCATGGAAAACCGATTTTTTTCACCCGACGGAACTGACCGGCGAGGGGGATGCTTTTTTAACCAAGTTATGGACACAGAAAGAGGCAGTTGTTAAACTGCTGGGCACAGGCCTAACCTTAAACAGTTTTGATGTGCGCTGCATAAATGACACTGTGCAGTTTTTTAACCGGGCGTTGCAGATTTACGAAAGTGTAGGCTCCCCTGCAATTACGTTACAAACGCGCCCACTGCTACAGGGCTTTGCGTTTAGTGTGGCAGTAGCCGAGTAAGGGTGTTATATTGGCTTATATTTAGTAAAATATAAGTAATACTTTGGAGGGACTTATGAATGAACTATTTGAAGACCCCAGACTTGATAAACCTTCTAATGAGCCTGCGCCGGAAAAATTGGTAAAATTCCGCCAAATTTCTCAAGACGCACTCAAAGGTGCCGGCGAAGAACGCATCAAGGCCCAGCACGATAAGGGCAAGATGACCGCGCGGGAACGTATCTCCTATTTATTAGATAAAGACAGTTTTATTGAAATTAAGAGCTTGATGGAAAGCTCGTGCAGTGACTTTGGTATCAAAGACAAACATATCAAAGGCGACGGTGTGATTACCGGGTTTGGCCGCATCAACGGGCGTGAAGTGGCCTTGTATGCCCAAGATTTTACGCAACTGGGCGGCTCGCTGGGGTTAGCGCACGCGCAGAAAATTGCCGCGCTTATGGACCGCGCCATTGACGCCAAAATTCCGGTTATCGGTTTGTTGGATTCCGGCGGTGCGCGTATTCAGGAAGGCGTAGACAGCCTAAACGGATTTGGGGAAATTTTCTACCGCAACGTCAAAGCCTCCGGTATTATTCCGCAAATTTCTATCATTTTAGGCCCGTGTGCGGGGGGGGCAGCGTATTCCCCGGCACTGACGGATTTTATCTTTATGGTAGAAGGCATCAGCCATATGTTTATTACCGGGCCGGGTGCCGTCAAAGCCGCCACCGGCGAAGAAGTGGACTTTGACACGTTAGGGGGCAGTGTGCCGCATAGTGAAAAAAGCGGCGTGTGCCAGTTTGTGGCTAAGTCCGAGCAGGATTGTTTCCGCCAAGTGCGCGAATTGCTTTCCTTTCTACCGCAAAACTGCGAAGAAAACCCGCCCTTGCAAACCACGAGCGACCTAGTCAGCCGCCCCGTTACCGTTTTGGAACGGGTGTGCGAAATGGATCCTAAAAAAGCGTTTCGTATCCAGCATGTCATTTGGCGGTTGGCGGACGATTTCGGCTTTTTTGAAATCCACCAAAATTTTGCTAAAAACGTAGTGATTGGATTTATCCGCTTAGGGGGCCGCGTGGTAGGTGTGGTGGCTAATAACCCGGCGGTCATGGGGGGCGCGCTGGATTGCGATGCCAGCGACAAAGCCGCGCGCTTTATTCGCTTCTTAAATGCGTTTAATATTCCGCTGTTAACCTTGGTGGACACGGGCGGCTATTTGCCCGGCGTGGCACAGGAACACGGGGGAATTATTCGCCACGGGGCTAAACTCCTTTACGCTTATGCGGAAGCCTCTATTCCCAAGGTAACACTCGTACTGCGCAAAGCGTACGGAGGGGCGTATATTGCCATGGGGTCCAAGTATTTACGCGGCGATTTTAACTTTGCGTTTCCGTCAGCGGAAATTGCAGTCATGGGGCCGCGCGGTGCAGTAGAAATTTTGTATTCGCGTGATCTTAAAAAAGAAACAGACGAGGCAAAGAAGGAAGAACTCAAACAAAAAATGACGCAAGAGTATTCCGACAAATTTGCCTCGCCTTACCAAGCCGCTACCAACGGTTCTATTGACGAGGTTATTGAACCGTCCCAGGCGCGCCATAAAATTATTCGCGCCTTCCAGGTGTTAGTCGGCAAGCGCGATCCCAAACGCAATCCGCATAAAGGGAATATCCCTTTGTAAAAAATAAGTACATACTAAAAACCCTCGGCTTTAACCGAGGGTTTTTAGATGAGTAATTTTAGTCTAGCGATTGTTTTTATCAATCATTTGCTGCAACTTGGCATTAAACTCGTCAGCCGCAAGCAACTGTTCCAACGTCATGGGCATCCGGTAGCGCCAATAATGTTTGGGGTTGGCCGGTACGTTAATGCGTTCGGCTTGCGGGTCTTTGCCGCGCAAGGCCGCGTCCATGCTGGTCCAATCTTGCAGCCCAATCAAGGCTAACATAGACGGGCTGGCTAGGTGCATACGCAAAATTTGCGTGCAAATTTCGGTATCGGCTTCTTTGGGGGCGGTTCCTTTTTTACCCAGTACGTTGTTATAGAACTTCTGCGTGCGTTGCGGTTCTTCCTGCCACCACGCCCGCAAGACGGACATGTCATGCGTGGATGGCGTAGCCACGGAAAGATACGGATATTTCTTGCTGTCATCAAACGTTGCGCCTAATTGCTTGGGCATACGTTGAATTTCCAGCGACAAAAGTTGCAACTGCTGCATGACGGGTTTAACGCAATCGGGGATCATTCCTAGGTCTTCGGCACAAGCCAACATGCGGGTAGCCTGTGTTAAATCCGGCAGTTTCTTAAGCGCTTCTTGCGCCCAAAAATCATTGTGGCGCGAGAAGAAATAGTAATTGTACAGACGCGTAAAGGCGGCTTGTTCGTCGGCGGATAAGGTTTTGAAATATCCGTCGGTAAGGGCCGCAATACGCGGATGATATTTAGTCGGCTCGGCTTCATCGGCTACAAAGAGCACATTGGTGTACTTTGCGTTGGGTGTTGTATTCTTCGCGCAGTTGGTAGGTGCCGTTTGCGTTTTGCTGTAAGAATTGGGTTTTGGCTTGCTCGGCCAAATCACCCAATTTTTCGGCAAGATATTCTTCCGTAATCAGCGGGGAGAGATACTCTTTCTTAAATGTAAATTTAAGGGAAGCCAGTTCCGCCGCGTCAAACGGGAGGGCCGGGGTGAAATGCCCCAAAAGTCCTTCTACACTGTGCAAAGGAATTTGCCATATGCGGAAAAATCCCAAGATATGGTCAATGCGGTACGCATCAAAATAATTGGCCATGTGTGTGAAACGGCGTTTCCACCAGCGGTAACCGTCTTTGGCCATGGCTTGCCAATTATAGGTGGGGAATCCCCAGTTCTGTCCGGTGGCCGAAAAGTCATCCGGCGGGGCCCCGGCTTGTGCGTTTAAGTGAAATAACGACGGTTCCGTCCAGGCTTCCACGCTATCGGGGGAAATCCCTATGGGGATATCGCCTTTCAAAATGACTCCGTGTTCCCGGGCATACTGGGCGGCTTGGACTAGTTGCGTATGCAACATAAATTGTACATAATACCAAAAGCATACTTGGTCATAGTTGGGCGATTTGGGCGCGCAAAATGCCAGCAGATCATCATACGAAAATTGAGCATGTTCCGGCCAATCGGCAAAGTGGGCGGTGTGGTATTTATCGCGCAGCACGCTAAACATGGCATAAGCCGGCAGCCAATGAACCTGCGCTACAAAGAATTGCCGGAAAGCCGCAGTGGCTAAGGCTTCTTGCCCATGGGCTTGATAGACTGCGCGCAGATAATCTAGTTTTAATTGCAGTGCGCCTTCATAGTCTACTTGGGGTAACGCGTTAAGTTCTTGGCGTTTTTTATCAAATTTAGCGTATTGTTCTGCGTCCAGTTTGGGTAAATCATCCAAGTTCATATACAACGGGTGGAGGGCGTACACAGAGACGGCATTATACGGGTAAGAATCTTGCCAGGTATGCGTGAGGATTGTATCGTTTACCGGCAAAAATTGCAACACTTTTTGATGCGTTTTAGCGGCCCAATCCGTGAGCGGTTTTAAGTCGCCAAAATCACCTACGCCCCACCCGTTTTCCCGTTTAAGAGAAAATACCGGGATGACCGTTCCGGCGGCGCGGAAAGGTTTTTCTTCCTTAAAATGCGGTCGCAGTCCCTCCAATACATAAACAGTTTTGGTTTCTAACTTTGGGCGCAGTAAGGTGCGGTTGGAACTGTCTTCCCAACGTACTCCGTTGGGGGATTGAATAAAAAATTTGTATTGCAGTTTAGCCGGCAGTTGGTCTGCATCTAGACAGACGGTCCACACATTGGGTTCCGTTTCTGTAAGTGCTTTGGCGTGTGATGGATTCCAGTTGCCCAATTCTTTGGAGGA
The DNA here is from genome assembly GCA_900319885.1 of Candidatus Avelusimicrobium ruminicola. GTDB lineage: Bacteria > Elusimicrobiota > Elusimicrobia > Elusimicrobiales > Elusimicrobiaceae > Avelusimicrobium > Avelusimicrobium ruminicola. The sequence goes on along the minus strand of ONQH01000023.1, from coordinate 14,502 downwards.
ACCGCCAATCCATAGCGATTCATGAGCCTTTAACTGGGCGGCTTCCACACGCAGTACCAGCGTGCGGTTAAACAAGGTAAAAGGTTTGTTCGGTTGGCGGGTACGTTTGACAAATACGTCGGTAATTGCCGAAGTCTGCAACCAGGATTCGCGCGGTAAATCGCGCCACGTGTCTTGTAATGTATAGTGCGTAATTTTCGGGTCCACCGGCAAAATACGCGCAATCAAATTCCACTCCCGGCGGACTACTTGTTTGTCGCGCCGTACTTCATAATGGTACGACATGGCAATCGGTTGATTAAATTCCAGGAGGATATGCCCTGTCCAGTTTTGGCCATCTTTGGTGGAGAGGGGAATATTGATTTTGTTTTCGTTTGCACCCGCGTGCGCACGATATAAAACAGCATGGAGCGTTTCGCCCCATACTGTTTTATAGTTTACATTAAAAGACAGTTTCATGTAATTTTACCCTTTTTGTTCTGCGCGGTGTTCTTGCACCCACAGCGTAAATGCGGCGGCCACTAACAAACTCAATCCGCCTACCCCTACGGCTGCAATGGCACTGCCACCCAACGCGTGTTTCATAAACGGGCCGAAGAACAGGTTCACACAAATTTGCGGGATAACGATAAAGAAGTTAAACACGCCCATATAGAAACCCATTTTTTCAGCCGGTAGCGCGTTGGAAAGCATGGCGTAGGGCATGGACAAAATACTGCTCCATGCAATCCCAATGCAGACCATCGGTATAATCAAACTCATTTTACTAAATTGTACGCCAAAAAGGGTAAGTCCTAAACTGGCTAACCCTAAGCCGCCAATGGTTAAACAAACAATGTGAATAATCTTGGCCGAAAATTTAGTGGTCAACCACAATAGCGCAAAAGCAAACCCAAAGGCTACCCCGTTATAAATACCAAAGCAACTGCTGCCCCAGTTAGCGGCGGTTTCATATTCGGGGGTACCGGGTACCGCGTGGAAAACACCGCTGGCAATCCCGGGTGTAAAATAGACCCACATCACCATGAAAGCGGCCCACGTAAAGAACTGCACTACGGCCAAACGGCGCATGGTTTGCGGCATGGTAATTAGGGCGGTCCACATTTCTTTTAAGGAGTGGAGCGGATCAAACGATTTTTTTTGTAAGGATTTAAATTCTTCCATATTGGCGGGCGGATATTCCGGCGTGGTAACGACTGTAGCGGTAATGGCTACCAACAGTACAACGGCGCCAATATAAAAGGAATAGCGTACCGTAGCGGGGATATGCCCGATAGGAGCCTCTGTGCTTACGCCAAAGTACGTTAAAATCTGCGGCAAGAAAGAAGCAATAACAGCCCCGGCGCCAATCATCACGCTTTGCATAGCATACCCGGTTTTGCGTTGCCGTTCAGGCAACAAATCACCTACAAACGCGCGGAACGGTTCCATGCTTACGTTGACGGAAGAATCCAAAATCCACAGGGCAATCACGGCCATCCAAATGGCGGTGGCTTGCGGCATTAAAAATAACGCAAAAACGGAGAAAATCGCCCCACCTAAAAAATACGGGCGGCGTCTGCCCAAGCGGCACCACGTGCGGTCGCTAAAATAACCCACCAGCGGTTGCACCAACAGCCCGGTTACCGGGGCGGCCAGCCACAACATGGGGATTTGCTCTTCACTGGCTCCCAAGCGCGAATAAATGGCACTCATATTTCCCATCTGTAGCGCCCAACCAAATTGGATTCCAAAAAAGCCTAAGCACATATACATAATTTGCATAAAAGACTTAGGCGGACGTTGCGTATTTTCCATAACTTCCTCCTTACCAAGTAGATACTTCCATTATAACACTAAAATCACTTTTGTGTACCCAAAAAATTGATTAGAAAACAGAGAAGGAAAATATAAGAGGTGCTTTGTAACGGTTCTTTCATATAGCCGCGGGAGAGACCTTTTTAACCAACACAATTTCTACACAGTACGCCTAAAAAGTGCTAAAATATATTTGTATTTTTGGGTCTTGGCCCTACTTATTATATTATGGGAGGATATGTTTATGCCTATTTGGATTTTTCGTATCTGTACCCTGGTGGCTTTCCCTTTTGTAACCTATACTTTTTTGGGTAAGACGTGGAATAGTTTCTGGGGCGGTTTGTTGTGTGGTGCTATTGTGGTGGCGGGAGAAGTGCTCTTCAAACGCATGCGCCTGATTAAAATTATGATTGGCTGCACAGGCATTATGATTGGGCTTATGCTCTATACACTTATTGGATATGCCATGCAGAATTTCTTCGGCGGGGCGGACGTCTCGTTCTGGCATCAATACAACCGGCAAATTTTGATTGGTTTTATGGTGTTTGGCTTGCTGGCCGCGTTAATCAAATCGCGCGATATGGAAGGTCTTTCTTACAAGGGTCATCACTTAAAAATTGCCGATTTGAGTGCATTAGTAGATGGACGCATTGTGGATTTGTGCGATATTAACTTTTTATCCGGGGTGATTATTATCCCGGTGTTTGTAGTGGATGAACTCAATCGCATGGCGCGTTCCAAAGACAAACTGGAGCAGGCCCGCGGCCGCCGCGGATTAGACGTGGCTACCCGCTTGCAAGAGTGCAAAGAAGTAGAAGTGCGTTACACGTCCAAAACGCCTAAAGCCCCTACTTTGCCGGAGCAGATTGTTAAACTGGCCCGCAGTTTGGATGCGGAAGTGGTAACGCTTGATTTCACCATTAACAAATTGACCACGCTTAAAAAAGTGACTGCCCTTAACGTGGCGGACTTGGCTACCGCTTTGAAACCGGTGGTATTGCCCGGGGAAAGCATGTCCTTATTTGTGATGAAAGACGGAAAAGAAAAAGAACAAGGCATTGGCTACCTGGACGACGGCACCATGGTGGTGGTAGAGGACGGACGCAAATGTATCGGTAAACGGGTGGAAGTATCCGTATCGTCTATTTATCAAACATCTTCGGGCCGGATGATTTTTGCCAAAGTAAAATAATATGAGCACAACGTTTTCTGCGTCGGTAGTGATTGTTGCAGGGGGGACCGGTAGCCGCATGGGCCGCCCCAAGCAACTGCTTCCTATCGGCGGAAAACCGGTGGTCGTGCGGAGTATTTTGGCGTTTAAGCAATGTCCGTGTGTGCGGGAAATTGTGGTAGTTACTCCCGTAGAAAACCGGGCGCTCATTGAACAATTTGTGCCGGACGTAGTCTTTGCCGATCCGGGGGCCACGCGTTTGGCTTCGGTTGTAAGCGGGGTACAAAAAGTAAGCGCGCGGGCCGACGTAATTGCGGTGCATGATGGGGCCCGTCCGCTGGTAAATCCGGCGCATATTGCCCAAGCACTGCAAGTGGCGTATGAAAAAGGGGCGGCTGTGTTGGCAGTTCCGGTGAAAGATACTATTAAAGAGGGGGCCGACGAAGTAGTTGCCCGCACGTTGGACCGTTCCAAATTGTGGGCGGCGCAAACGCCCCAGTGTTATCAGCGTGACGTATTGGTAAAAGCATTGGCCCAATTTGCCCACGAAAAAGACGCTACGGATGAGTCCCAACTGGTAGAAAAGTTAGCAGTACCGGTGCAACTGGTCCCGTCCGATTATACCAATTTCAAAATTACCACGCCGGAAGATTTAGTTTTTGCAGAGGCCCTTGTCAGCGAACCCTGTTATTATCGTACCGGTTTTGGCTTTGA
>ONQH01000023.1:0-10809 GCA_900319885.1 Candidatus Avelusimicrobium ruminicola | reverse complement strand
CACGACAAAGGTTTTGTTGGTCATAGCGACGGGGACCTGGTGCTACACGCGCTGTGTGATGCTGTTTTAGGGGCGCTTTGCGCGGGGGAAATCGGGATTTTGTTCCCGCCTACGGACCCTACAATTAAGGGAATTGATAGCAAAGAAATTGCCCGGCGTGTATTACAAATCGTGCGCGAACATCACGCGCAAATTGTGCATATAGATGCTACCATCATTACGCAGGAGCCTAAAATTAAACCGCATTACGACGAGGTGCGCGCTTCATTAGCCCATATTTTTGAAATACCCATTTCGCAAGTAAGTTTCAAATCCAAAAGCCACGAACACGTGGGCGAAATTGGCCGCGGGGAAGCGGCCATGTGCCAAGCAGTGGCTACCGTAAAAGTAAGGAGTGAATTATGAAAGGACGTTTGTTTTTGGTATTACTGGTAGGAATTATTTTGACGGGTTGTACGGCGTTACAGGCCCCGTCTAAACGGGATGTTTCCGCCGCGACGGATTTTGCCCATCCCAATGCCAATCATGCTTATTATGAATTTACCTCTTCTCCGTTAGATAAGCCTTCCGTCTTGGAAGAGCCCACCTTGCCCGAACCTTCTTACGAAGTGAGCAGTGACGAAGATTTCACCGCCGAAAATATTGAAAGTGCCTACAGCACCTACGGGGATGTGGTGGTGACGGTGGCGTCGCACAAATTCAAATTGGGGGAAATTGCCTCGCGCAAAGAAATGGCCGCTTTCCAAACTGCGCTGGATGAAGCCTACTCCGTCGCTTTGCGCCAGTATCATCCTTCCGGGTTTACCTATTCTATGAGTAGCGTAGGGGCCATCAATCCTTTGTCGGATATTGAGGTAGCCTGCAAACTTAGCGACCGTTCAGCCAACCAGGTTGGGCAAGCCACGTGTAATACGTTTTTTAGTACGGTTTCGCGCCGGTATGGCCAATTAGTCAAAGGAGCCCGGTAGTTTATGCAGTTGTATAATACCGCCACGCACCGCAAAGAAACCTTTACCCCGCAAGATACCCGGCAAGTCACCATGTATTGCTGTGGACCGACCGTCTATAACTACGCGCATATCGGCAATTTGCGTACGTATATTTTTGAAGATTTACTCGCGCGTACGATTCGCTTGCAGTATCCCTTAAAACACGTGATGAACGTAACCGACGTGGGGCACCTGGTTTCCGACGCAGATGATGGGGAAGACAAAATGGAACTGGGCGCGGCGCGCGAAGGCAAAAGTGCGTGGGATATTGCCAAATTTTACGAGGCCAAATTTTGGCAAGATTATGATGCGTTACACTGCACTCGCCCGACGGTAATCAGCCGCGCTACGGCGCACATCCCAGAGATGATTGCTTTAGTCAAAACGCTGGAAGAAAAAGGCTACACCTACCGCACCAGCGACGGAATTTATTATGATACGTCCAAATTCCCGCGCTATGATGCGTTGGTGGGGCACGCACATATTTCCGGCTTGCAAGGCGGCGCGCGCGTAGAAATGAGCGACGAAAAACGCAACCCGACCGACTTTGCGTTGTGGAAATTTTCTCCCAAAGATAAAAAACGTCAAATGCAGTGGGATAGCCCGTGGGGGGTTGGTTTCCCGGGGTGGCATATTGAATGTTCCGCCATGGCCATGAAGTATTTGGGCCACACGTTGGATATCCACTGCGGGGGCATTGACCACGTTACTATTCACCACACCAACGAAATTGCCCAGAGCGAAGCCGCCACCGGGCAAAAGTACGTCAATTACTGGGTGCATGGCGAATTTTTAATTTTGCGCTCCGGTAAGATGAGTAAATCCGGCGGGACGTTTGTCACGGTGGATGTACTTAAAGAAAAAGGCTATGAGCCGCTGGCCTACCGCTATTTATGTTTGGGCGCGCATTACCGTACGCAGTTGGAATTTTCTTACGAAAGTATGGATAGTGCCACCAAGAGCCTTAAAAATTTGCGTCTCCAAGCGTGCGGCTACCTCAAACAGGCCGGCAACAACGTGCAAGAGACGCCCCATTCCCGCGCATGGAAAGACAAATTTGCCGCAGCCATGCAAGATGATATTAACGCGCCCAAAGCGTTAGCCGTTACGTGGGAAGCCCTAAAGACCGATTTAACCGCGGCCGAAAAAGTAGACTTTTTGCGCTTTGCCGATTCTATTTTGGCGGTGGATATGTTCAAAGAACCGGTGGAAGAAAAGGTGGAAATCCCGGCAGAGGTGGCGGCGTTACTGGAACAGCGTAAATCCGCTCGCGCGGCTAAAGATTGGGCCAAGTCGGACAAACTACGTAACGCCATTTTGGCGTTAGGGTACGCGGTCAAAGACACGCCCCAAGGCCAACAAGTCACCCCAAAATAACACTTGGCGCTCCCTTCTTTTTTTGTTATAATATCTATAGGGAAAAACCGCAGGGTAACCCTGCGGCATTTTTTGCCCTACAAAACGCAAGAAAGATAAAGTATATGAAAACGTACGAAAGCGTAATTATTGTAAAACCCCAACTCTCCGACGGAGAAGTGGGCGAATTCGTAACCAAGGTCAAAGACCTCATTACGAAAAACGGCGGGGAAGTAACCAGCGAAGAAAGACTGGGTAGACGCAAATTTACCCACGAAATCAATCACGTTCGCGATGGTTTCTACCTCTATCTTAAGTTTAAAGCAGAGACCCAGTTTGTAAAAACCTTGGAAAATGCCCTTAAACTTAACAACAATGTACTTCGCGCGATGACCATGGTCGCCTTGGAAATCAAAGCGAAGCCGGCTCCCGTAAAATAGGAAATTACTATGCCAGCTCAACTTAGACTACCGGAACAAAACCTAACGCTTCTAGTCGGACGGTTAACACGTGACCCGAATGTGGCGTTTACGCAAAAAGGTCAGGCAGTGTGCCGTTGTGATATTGCGGTCAACCGCAGATATATGGACAAAACCACAAACGAGTGGAAAGACGATACTGTGTTTGTTCCCATTGTCATTTGGGGCGCGGCAGCCGAACGGTGCAAAGATCGCTTAAAAAAAGGTACTCCCGTTAGCGTGGAAGGCCGCCTTACGTTAAGCGAATACACCGATAAAACAACCGGGCAGACCCGCAGATCCTTGCAGGTAACTGCCTCCAGAGTCCAAATCTTAGAATTTGGAGCAGCGGGCGCTTCGTCCTTTGCGGACAATGAAGGAGTGTCCCCCGCTGTGAAAGACGACGTCCCTACCACTGACGTGGCGGAAGATGACGTGCCTTTCTAACACACAAGAGAGAAATTAAAAATGGCTGAAGAAAACAACAACACGCAAGCCCCGGCCGCAGAAAATACCGCTGCAGCCGCTCCGGCCGCCCGCGGCGAACGCCCGGCGCGCCCGTTTGGGGGCAAACGGCGCTTTGAAAGCAGAAGAAAAGTCTGCAAACTCTGCGCTGAAAAGATGGATAACATCGACTATAAAAACGTCCAATTCGTAAAATCTTTTACGATGGATAGCGGCAAGATTTTATCCCGCCGCATTACCGGCACCTGCGCCAAGCACCAACGCCAAATCACCAAAGCAATTAAACGGGATCGCAACTTGGCCATCTTGCCGTATTCCTTACCTAAGAAATAAGCGAGGTCTGTCATGAAAGTTATTTTGAAAGAAAACGTGAAAAACTTAGGTATGGTGGGAACCGTGGTAGATGTAAAACCCGGCTATGCCCGCAACTTTTTAGTCCCGCACCGCTTGGCGGAAATCGCCACCGAAGGTGCTATTAAAAATTGGCAATTAGGCGCCGAACGCCGCCAAAAACGCATTGAAGCCGAACTCGCGGAAGCCCGCGCAATCGCCGAAAAATTAAACGGCGTAGTGCTGTCTTTCACCAAAACGGTCAATGCTGACGGTGTTGTATTCGGTTCTGTAAACAAAGCCGATATTTACAAAGCACTTACGGAACAAGGCCACAAATTGGGCAAAGACGCTATTGAACTCAATATGCCTATCAAAGCCTTGGGTGAAACCGAAGTAAGCATTTACTTAAAACCTACGGTATTTGCCAAAATTAAAGTGCAAATTAACCCGCTCACCACGGTAGAAGAAAAAATCGCGGATGCGAAACCTACCGAAGAAGCCAAATAATTACCCTGTAAAACTTGCGTTTTAATATAAAACCCCGCCTTTAGGCGGGGTTTTTCGTGTGGGAGGAAGATATACTACTGATATACAGCATAGGTAATTTTGCCGGGCTGCGGCGGGGCCGGGATGCCCTTGCGCTTGCGTTGTTCTTCTTCGGCAATTTTGGCTTTTAGGATACGGTGCACTTCTTTATTGATGAATGCGGCTTCGCGGCGGTTAAGGAAAATAGTGTTTTCTTCTACGTGCACGGCCGGAGAGTTGGAAATAATTTCCGGTACTTCCGGGGAGCCCTTGCTAAAAGAAACCCGCCCGCTTTTTTGAGTAAACATCATTTTGCACCAATTCCAAATCTGTTTCATAGGTTGCCTCCTATGCTGCTTTCTTACTAATAGTGTAGAACTTTGTTTCTTAAATCCCCAGGGTCCTAGGACCCGACCCCGTGCCTAAAAAAGGCCTGTTTATTTTCAAAAAAGCGGCCTAGGCCAAACTAGGTCCTAGGACCCAGAAACCGGGGAAAGATTGTCGCACGGGTCCTCTTATAAGTGCTATAATGATACTAAGGGAGTTTATGTCTATTTTTTCTAAACTTTTTAAGGTATTTTTGGTAGTAGTATTTTTGCCATTGGTGCCTATGCTGTTGTTGTTGGGGTATTATCAGTTTCACATGAAGGATAATATCCTGGATACGCACGCCAACCTGGCTGAAATGGTTGCTACGTCCATGAGCCAGCACATGGAGGATTTAACGTGGCGCTTGGCATTTGCTCCGCAAGTAACGGCGGCACTTACCAAAAAACAGAGCCCCCTGCCGGTTTTGCAAGAAGCCTTAGCCGCCAACCCGGACTTTGTATTTTTGGCGGTTATCTCTAAAGACGGAGTGGAGAAATACCGGGCCGCTATATCTGCGGGGGTGTCCAGCCAAATTGCTCCCGTCAATTTGCAAAACGACCCTTCCTTAACCCAATTAGCCGAGGATCCCCACCTGCTGGTAAGCAGTTTCAAGTTAATTTCCGGCCGGCCGATTAGCGAATTTCTCTATCCGCTTACCAATGGTGATTATTTATACGGGGTGCTGAGTTTCTTTAGTTTCCTCGCCCGGGTACAACAGCAGCGCATTGGCAATACCGGGCATATCTATATTGTGGATTCTGCCGGGCAAATTTATGTGAGCGACTATCAGTACGCCCCGGCCTTTGACGCAGAGACATTTGAACAAGCCTTCGCTTCCAAATCGCCGCTTATCAAAGGGATTAAAACCCCGTACCATACTTACGTGGGGGCCTATGCCACTACGCCGGTACTGGGGGTGCATGTGGCAGTATTGCAACTTAAATCGGAGGCGTACCGCAACATTTACCATACCAATATTATCTTGGCATTATTTTTATTGACGATTGCTACGCTGGCGTACTTCGGTGCCCTCACCTTTGCCGAGCAACTGGGCGAGCCGATTGCGGCCCTTTCACAAGCGGCGGCCGAGGTCAGTAAAGGAAATTTTGACGTGCACGTAGACCCCGAAATCGGGTGGGGGGAATTTAAGCGCCTGATTCACGATTTTAACCAAATGACTGCCGACTTAAAAGATTACCAAAATTTGCGTTTGCAGGCGCAAGTTAGCGAACTGAAAGAGCAGGTTTTTCGTGCGGTAGCGCACGATTTGCGCGCCCCGTTAATGGGTTTACAAGGATACATTTATATTCTGCAAAATGGGAAAGTTTCCGAAGAAGAAAAACAAAAATACCTGGACCTGATGAGCCAGGCCGCCCAAAATTTATCCGCCCTTTTAGAGGATGTGTTGGACGTATCCCGTCTAGAGGCCGGGATGACCAATTTGCACAAAGAGGACGTGCCCCTGGCGGACGTCGTGCGCGAGGTGTTGGATACCGTTCGCCCGCTAGCCACGCAAAAAGGACTTACGCTAAGCAGTCAAATTGAAGTAGAGAAAATGAATATAGACCGCAAAGCCTTTAAGCGCGTGCTTACAAATTTAGTTTCCAACGCGGTAAAATTTACCGAAAAAGGCTTTGTAAAAGTCATAGCAAGCGAAGACCAAAAATCATATACTGTGAAGGTGGAAGATAGCGGGATCGGTATGGCGGCGCAGGAAATAAAGGGTTTATTTCAAAAGTACCACCAAGTCCATACCGATAAACCCGGCTATGGCCTGGGCCTGTTTATCAGCCGCCAACTGGTAGAGGCGCACGGAGGTACGTTGGAAGTTTCCTCCGCAGAAGGGAAGGGCAGTACATTTACAATTCAAATTCCTAAGGAGCAAGCATGATTGTATTTTGGCGTTTATTTTTAGCCGTAACATTGACGGATTTTGTGTTTTTCCACAAAGCCATGCATCAGCAAGAGCGAGAAGCCCGTGTAAAAGCGATGGTAATTCGCGCGGTATCTTTTGCGGTGCTGGCGCTTTTGTTCTGCCACCGGTATTTAACGGAAGGCTGGCCCTTTTTGGAAGAAGTGACCCTGCCGGGGTGGGTTTGTATTTTGCTGTTTGCGGCGTTCCATGGCTTTACCGACCATTACTTCCAGTTGGGTGGCAAAATTAAATACGGTTATACCATTTCGTTCTTCCTTAAAAATTTCATCAATACGTTATTTTTGGTGTTGATTGCTCCTTTTAGAACGCTCTATGAAACGGGCAATTTCTTTGCCGAACCGTGGGTGGTATTTTTGGTGGGGCTTTTACTGGCTACGCGCGTGCTGGGTTGGTTTATTTTTGCCATTGAGCAAGACGCTTACGGGCGCGATTATCCGTCGTTTGATGAACAGTGGATTTTGGCATTGGTGCGTGCGATTTTCTTTTTACTTATGTTGCTGCCGGGCCTGCGTTGGGCGGTGGTATTTGTGGTGTGGATGGGGGCGTGTTTATATGCCCGCAAGATCCGTTTGCTGGATATTCCCTCCTGGGCCTTTTTCTTGGGGTCGTTTGGGGCGGCGTTTATCGGCTTTTTAGTGCGTCTGCGGTTTTACCTGGTAGGATAATATGTTACTGAAAGACTTAAAATTTGCCTGTTTAGATACCGAAACCACCGGCCTCTCGCCCGAAGGCGGCGGCCGCGTATGCGAAGTGGCGGTCAGTGTGTCCAAAGCCGGGCGAGTGGTGGATGAATTTTCTACGCTCATTAACCCGCAGATGCCGATGCATCCGGACGTGATTGCCATCCACGGGATTACCAACGAAATGGTCAAAAATGCGCCTACGTTTCAGGAAGTATTGCCCAAACTCTTAGGTGTGCTAGATAACTGCGTAGTGGTGGCCCACAATGCCGATTTTGACATCAATTTTTTACAATGGGAATTTGAACAATGCGGGATGCACTTCCCCAAATATCCCGTGATAGATACATTAAAATTGGCCAAGAAAAGCGGGCGTTTTGAAAAGAACCGCCTGGGTTTTATTGCCGAAAAACTGGGCATTAGTTCCGCCGGTTGGCACCGCGCTATGGCGGATACTAAAATGGCCGAGCAGATTTTTTATTATTTTGTAAATGAACTGGGTAAACACGGTGTAACCACGTTGGAACAACTCCAACAGTTCCAATGCAAACGCTGGAAAGATTTACTTGGTGATTAGGAGAATGTATATGAATAAAGTTGTATTACTCATTCGGGATGGTTGGGGTAACGCCAAAGCAGGCCCGTATAATGCCGTATCGCAAGCCCGCATCCCGAATATGCAAAAATATTTAGCCAATTATCCCCATACGGAAATTGAAGCCTCCGGTGAACAAGTAGGCTTGCCGGCCGGATACATGGGATCTAGCGAAGTCGGTCACTTAAACATGGGGGCCGGACGTATTGTAATTCAAGAACTTAAACGTTTGAAAGATACCATTGAAGACGGTTCATTATTCAAATCCGCTCCGTTTGCCGCGTGTATAGATAACTGCCTTAAAAACCACAAGCCGCTACATATTATGGGTCTTGTGCAAGATGAAGGCGTTCACGCTCACCAGGATCATTTGCACGCCATTATCAAATTTGCCGCCGAACAAGGCATTAAAGAAGTATATGTCCACTTTTTTGCCGACGGACGTGATACGCCGCCGCAAAGTTCTATCGGTTTTATCCGCACGCTGGAAGAAAAAATGAAGGAATACGGCGTGGGCAAAATTGCCACCATCCAGGGTCGTTACTACGCCATGGACCGCGGCGAAGATTGGAACCTGACTGATAAAGCCTATAATTTGATTGTGCGCGCGGAAGGGTTGCACGGTACGACCGCCGAAGAAGTGGTTGCTACCGATTACAAAACCATGAAAACACCCGACGGTGGCCCGATGGTGGACGAATACATCCCGCCTACGGTACTGGGCGACTATAAAGGCATGGAAGAAAATTCTTCCGTCATTTTCTTTAACTTCCGCCAGGACCGCGCCATCCAACTGACCCGTGCCTTTATTGATGATGATTACCCGGGCAAAAACCGCGGGACCCGTGTGCCTTGTGTCTATTGCGGGTTGACCAAATATTATGATGCCTTCCCGTTTAACGCGCTCCCGTCTATGACGGACGGCGGCGGGATGAATAATCTCTTGGGTGAAGTAATTTCCAAAGCCGGTCTTAAACAACTGCGTTTGGCGGAAACGCAAAAATTCAAACACGTAACTTCCTTTTTTAACGGGAAACTGATTAAACCCTATCCCGGTGAGGACCGCATTGAAAAGAAAGGCCGTTTTGACCCGGCCACCTTTGCTGATCACCCGGAAATGGAAGCCTATATCGTGAAAGACGAGGCTATTGCCCAAATCAACAGCGAGAAATATGACTTTATCGTCATTAACTTTGCCAACTGTGATATGGTAGGCCATACCGGGAATTTGAAATCCGTCATTAAAGCAGTGGAAGTGGTGGATGAGTGTACCGGTGCGGTGACCGAGGCGGCCCTCGCTAAAGGATACACCGTGTTTATTACCGCCGACCACGGAAATGCGGAAGAAATGTGGGATGAAAAAATCAATATGCCCAAAACCGCACACACCACCAACTTGGTGGACTTTGTGTATGTGAGCAAAGATCATAAAAATGCCCAACTGGCCAAAACTGGCAACTTGGGCGACGTGGCCGCTACGGTACTAGACGTGATGGGTATTGAAAAACCCGCCGACATGACCGCTAAGAGTTTAATTGTCAAAAAATAAACAACGTATCTCTGCTACTAATTCCCCGGTTTTCCCCGGGGAATTTTTGCGTAAACGCGCTTGCAATCCGGTGCGATTTATGTATAATGAAGGTATGGACCAGTACCTCAAAGTAAAAGTGCACGCCGGGGAAAAGAAAAACAAACTGCTGCAAAAGGCCCCCGACACTTTTGAAATTTGGGTAAAGGCCCCGGCCCAAGAGGGCCGTGCCAACGAGGCGGTGCGTGCCCTGTTAGCGGCGCACTTAAACGTGGCTGAAAATAAACTTTCGTTAGTAAAAGGGGCCACAAGTCCCTCCAAAATATTCTTAAACAGGAGTGAACTATGAGACAAATTATTTACTGGATTGGCTTAATTGTAGTCATTGTGTTTTTGTGGAGATTGTTCTTCTAATCATAAAAAAGGCCCCGGGCAACCGGGGCCTTTTGGTAGATTGCAAATTAGTCATCAAATAAACCGCTGTTTTCTAGGGCGTTTAAGGCCTGGGTAATATCGTTAACGATAATAATCCAGCGGGTCATCCCGTCTTTGTCGGACGTACCATAAAACGTGGTAATATTGATCCCGTTATTGGCCATTACCGCGCCTACGTCGCGCAAGATTCCCACCCGGTTGGGAATATCCAAACAAATCGCATCGGTTTTTACGCTGGTAAAGCCGGCCTTGGTGAGTAAATGACTAATGCCCTTGTCATCCTGGACGGCCAAACGTACCACAGCGGCGTCGTAGCGTACGTCTTGCGCCATGGCAATAATGTTAATGTTTTCGCGTACAAAAAGCTCGGTGAAGTTTTTAAGTGTACCGGGCTCATTGATTAAAAAAATACTGTATTGCTTTACGATAGAAATAGCCATATCAAACCCTCTTATTTACATTATACTATAGATTTTTGTGGAGCTCGGTATTGGCAGCGGCGGGTGCGGCGGCCTTGAGCGAAAAACTAGGCGAAGGCAAATAAAAACTGTCGTTTACAGTTACCTTCAAATCGTGGCATAGGTCGCAAAGGGCGTTTAAGTGTTCGGCATGTTCCGGGTAGGCCGCGGCTAATTTACGCATTTTGCGTACTTCATATTCGGTCCAATGGTAAAGTACGGTATTGCTAAAATCTTTGATGTACGCGTAGAACTGTTCAAAAATGGTAATTTCTTCCTCAGGGGTTTTGGCTACAAACGAAACATATTTGTCTGCTTCTTTATCCCACAGACCAATCAAATATACAAACGATTGATTGTCTTTGGTAAAAGTTTCCGTGGCTTCAAAATCAAAATACAGGTTATATTGTTTGGTGGGCGGGGGAAAACTTCCTTTTTTGCGCCAAATGGGTTTATTATATAGATAGGCGCGGGCATTGTAATAGGTTTCGGTGGCGTAGGGTTCTTCCAAAATGCCCTGTAGTTTTTCCAGCGACGCGTGGGCCACGTCGTCCGTGTTAAATAGCCCGTTAATTTTAAGGCACTGGCGCATTTCGGTATTGAGGTGCGGCAAGAGCACTAAATCTTTGGTTTGCACCATCAGTTTATTGGCATACACGCGCCACGGGGCCGCGGCGCCTTT
>ONQH01000155.1 GCA_900319885.1 Candidatus Avelusimicrobium ruminicola | reverse complement strand
GGCAAATCGTGGCCGACCCCTATGATGCCGGCTATTACGGGTATTTATGGTCGGAAGTAATTGCAGAAGATTTCTTCAGTGAGTTTGAAAAAAACGGCATTTTCAACCCGGAAATCGGCCTGAAGTTCCGCCGCGAAATTTTGGAAAAAGGCGGTAGCGAAGACGAAGAAAAACTGGTAGAAAATTTCTTGGGCCGCCCGGCGCAAAACGGACCGTTCTTAAAATCCATTGGCTTGGAGGAGAAATGAGCGTAATTATTGGAATTGACGTGGGGGGATCTACCACCAAAATTGTAGGATACACCGATCAAGCCAAATTAGTAGGGATGCTTAAAGTAGAAGCCGCCGACCCGGTAACCTCCGCTTATGGGGCGTTGGGTAAATTTATTAACGAGCACAGCCTTACGCTGCCTGACGTAGAACAAATCATTTTAACGGGCGTTGGATCCTCGTTATTTAAGAAAAAAGTGTACGGGATTCCCACTTCGTTTGTGGATGAATTTAAGGCCATTGGGCTAGGGGGACTGGCACTTTCCAATAAAAAGGAAGGGCTGATTGTCAGCATGGGAACCGGTACCGCGTTTGTGCGCGCCGGCAAAAACGGCATTGTGCATATCGGCGGGTCCGGCGTAGGCGGCGGAACGGTGGTGGGATTAGGCGCCAAACTTTGCGGTGTAAAATCGTTTAACACGCTTATTTCCATGGCTCAGACCGGGAAACTAAACAAAGTAGATTTGAATATTGGCGATATTTCTTCGCGCGCGATTTCTAATTTAACCAAAGAAATTACAGCCGCCAATTTTGGCAAAATGGAAGATGGCGTTTTGGCGGCGGATTTAGCCGCCGGCGTGCTGAATATGGTGTTCCAAACTATTGGGATGCTGGCGGTGTTTGCCTGCCGCAACGAAGACATGAAAAACGTCATTTTAACAGGAACCCTTTCACAAGTGCCGTTAGCCAAAAAAGTATTTCAGGCTCTTCATACCATGCACGGGGTCAATTTTATTATTCCCAAAAATGCCATTTACGCCACCGCCACCGGGGCGGCCCTGTCGTATTTGCATAAAAAAGGAAAAGCCAAATGAGCGAGCAAGAGGCGTACAAAAAATCCAGTTTCGGGCCGGCGTTTTTCTTTTTAAGTAAACGCAAACGCCAAGCGTTGGCCCATTACTATACTTTTTGCCGCCTTGCGGACGACATTGCAGATGAACCGACACAACCGAACCCCCGCCAAGCGTTAAAAGACCTGGAAGCCGAAATAGAATTTATTTATTTGGGGGCCCCTAAAACAGCCTGGGGACAGGCATTAGTAGAGGATGTGCGTTCGTTTCAAATTCCCAAAGACCGTTTTTTGCTGTTAGTAGAAGGGATGCAGGCTGATTTGTCACAGAAAAAATATCCCACCCTTCAAGACTTACAATGGTATATTTACCGTGTGGCGGTCATTGTAGGTAAGGCTACGCTGGATATTCTGGGCGTTCACGGAGAGAAAGCCGCTACGCTAGCGGACGCGCTGGGCAGTGCGGTGCAACTGACCAATATTGTGCGGGACGTGCAGGAAGATGCTACCCTGGGCCGCGTGTATCTGCCGGGCAGTATAAGCGCACAGGAAATTTTAGAAAATAAAAAGCCCCAGCAAGTGGCCGCGCTGCGTGCACAGTTGGCGCAACAAGCCAAAGAAAAATACCGGCTGGCGTTTGAGTTAATGGACGAATTTTGGCCGACGCAAATGCTTCCGTGCCGCATAATGGGGTATGTTTATCAAAAAAATCTTGCTAAAATAGAAGAGCAGGGTTTTTTGCAAATGGCCCCTGTTAAGTTAACAAAATTTGAAAAATTACAAATGGTGGGTTATGCCCTTATTAAAACGATTTTTTAGAAACGGGTGGTTGCTTTTCCCGCTGCTTTCTACTGCGCTAACGGCACAAACGCCGGCGGAGAAAACTTTGGCCGCTTGTTTGGAACAAGGCAAGGAAGCGTATGCCGACGCGCAACATACCAAAGCCGCGGAAATTTTTGAGCGTTGTCTTTCTTTTGATGCCAGCAACGTAGAAGCGCATTTGTCTTTGGCGGGGGTTTATTTGACGCAAGATCAAACGTCTCTGGCGCAAGAGCATTTTGAGGCTGCGCTTAAAAATATGAAGCGCACCAGCCCCTATTGGTCTTACACGTATTCCATGTTAGGGGATATTTTCCTCAGAAAACAAGATCAAAAAAGTGCGCTTAATATGTATCAAAAGTCGCTTCAATATAATACGGCGAATGTCTTCCAAGAACGTGTACCTGCCTTCCAAGCCCAGGTATGAGATCCTTGACGGTCTCAGGGGAGTGGCAGCCCTCCTGATCCTGGCATTTCACATATTCGAGAACGAATCCCACAGCACGGCCACCCAGATAATC
The DNA here is from genome assembly GCA_900319885.1 of Candidatus Avelusimicrobium ruminicola. GTDB lineage: Bacteria > Elusimicrobiota > Elusimicrobia > Elusimicrobiales > Elusimicrobiaceae > Avelusimicrobium > Avelusimicrobium ruminicola. The sequence continues at coordinate 89 of ONQH01000155.1, read as the reverse complement.
AATCACGGGTATATGGCCGTGGATTTCTTTTTCCTGCTGTCCGGATTCGTGATAGGCTATGCCTATGACGACCGCTGGGACAAGATGAC
>ONQH01000022.1 GCA_900319885.1 Candidatus Avelusimicrobium ruminicola | reverse complement strand
CCCCGCCTCGCCATGCTCGCCTTTCACTGCGTTCAAACTCGCATAAGGCTCCGGCTTTCTCATCCCTACGCAACACCAAGCAGTTGGTGTTGCTCCATACTTAGTATATAGTTAAAAAAGCGCAAGAGAAAATGTTTGCAAAGAAAAACACGCCCATACGCGGCGCGAACGAGGAAGGAATACTGGCGGGACGCGCGCGGTAGCGCGGAGGTATCCGACCGAGAGAGCAACAAAGTAGGGGTGCGTTTTAAGAAGCAAACGGAGTGTGTAGTTTGAGTAGCAAGGTGCTGATTTAGTACAATACAAAATATATATTATTCGGAGATATTGTATGTCTAAATACATTGTTCTGTTAATTGTGCTGTTTGCAGGTATTTTATTGTTTTTGAAAAATTTTCAACCCGTTACACTAGAGGTAAATGGAAAACAATACAAGATTTCGGCTAAAAGGAAGAACCTTATCCAGAAAGCGCAACAGGGAGATATAAAAGCACAGTATGAAATAATTACAGAATATTATCAAGCACTCCCTCGCCCCAAACAATTTATTCCGGAATTGTGTTTTACTTTTACTCAAGAGCTTGCCCAAAAAGAACAAGATTTGGGCGTGTTGACTGAACTGGGAGATCTATACTTTGAAGGGGTTGGTACACCGCGTGATTCAAAGCAAGCCGCCGCTATGTATAAACGGGCAATAGAATTATATGATAATCCAACCCCCGGACTTTATATTCCCGAAAAATCTGCCAAATACAGACAGTTTTTGCAAGATACTCTAAGCAAATATGAAACAGGGAAATAAGTCCTTGCAATAATTACTCCTTGCACACCGAATTGGCAAGAACAAAAGCAAATCTTCTACAAATAATCGCAAGTGCACGACTTCCTGCCTAGTCTTGTCAGCATAAAACGAGAATATTTATCAAAACGCGCACAAACCCGCCAAAAAGAGCATGCTATCGGTTGTTTATAAAAAAATCCCCGTCGGAGTTAAACTCTAACGGAGATTTATGCTAATAATCAAAAACTAAAATACGGAAGGGGAGGGATTCGGTCACAAGTCGCCTTACTGACGTGCGGCGCTCGCGACCCCGCCTCGCCATGCTCGCCTTTCACTGCGTTCAAACTCGCATAAGGCTCCGGCTTTCTCATCCCTACGCAACACCAAGCAGTTGGTGTTGCTCCATGTCTATCATATAATTAAAAAAGCACCGCAAGGGTGCTGTTTTAATTATACGGAAGGGGAGGGATTCGAACCCTCGGTAGAGTTGCCCCTACATCAGTTTTCAAGACTGACGCCTTAAACCACTCGGCCACCCTTCCCTTCTTCTATTGTATTATTTTTGCGCGCCGGTTGGCTAGGGGTGCTAATTGGGCGGTGCTAAAACCCGTGATCCCTGTAATAACGCTGGGTACTAATCGGCAATTTTACGCGCACGTTAAATCCGGCCAGTTTGGCTAGGTGCGGGTCTTGGAAGTGAATTGTTTGTTGCGGAAAAGCGTCCGGGTGGGTCATCCTTTCCAGGGGCTCTTCCAACGGGATAAACGCATTTTCCAGCGAAGAAATCAGCCAGTTATTAGTGGCCAGGTAAAACACCGTTTCGGGGTAAAATGTGGCCACAAAGGGAACTTCTTTAGTAAGGGCCGTGGAAAGTGTAAACGGGAAATTATACATACTGTGCGCCGCGCCGGAGTAGACCACAAATAACGCCTCGGGGTCTTGTGCGCGGTACTTTTCCAACGTGCGTACCCAAGCCTCGTTACGCAAGCGGACCCCTTCTAAATGGGCCCATTGGGGGGCGGTTTTCATTTTGCCGTTGTCGCGGCTGCGGTATTTCATTTCACACGTATCGTTCATAACGTGCATAGGTTCTAAACCGATTACTTCTATATGTTGACTCAGTGCTTCTTGCCATACGCCTTCAAAGTCGGGCAGGTGTAGCGCATCCGTGGGAACGTCTGCGGTATAATGGAAATCTTCCGTTAAAAATTCGGTAAGCAGCACAATGCGGCGGGTAGGATGACGTTGGCGCAGTAACCCTAAAAGTTGTGCGGTGGCTTCGTGAATTTCTCCGTAGCCGTGCATTTCGCCCACAAAGAGGATGCTGGTATCCGCGGGAATTTGACGGGCCAACCACGCGATCGGGTCCGCCGGTTGGGGGGTGTTGGCGGCGGCTTGTTTTAATTCGTCTAAATGTTTATCTAACTCGTTCCATAATTGGCGCATGCGGGCCACTTCGCGGATAAATAAACGGTTACTTTGGGCCACCATATAATCGGCGGTTTGGTGGCGCGAGGTCAAAAACGGTTTATCGGCATACACGCGTTCGGTCGGCATATCATTGGGACGGCGGATAGCGCGGACCGGCTCGCCAATGGTAAGCCCGCGCGAAGGGGGAAGTTCCTGCTGGAGTTTTACGGCCTGTTGGTAGGTCTTACGGGCACGCCGGTGTAATAGGTTGGAAATTTGTTCGCGCTGGATGAAATTAGGGTGGCGCATGGCAGACTTGGGCAAGTGTCTGGCGGCAGGAGCCTTGCGTGATTTAAGCGGAAGTTTCCACGCGGCTTGTGCCGGCAGTGCCAGCAAACAGAAACTTACCAGGATGAGCGGTAAAATTTTTTTTCGTAACATACTTTGCTCCTACTTATACTTTAATACGTCCCGCTTGTATTTCCCAGGGACTAAAGGCCTATTTTTTCAAGAAAAAAGGCCCACTCCGGTTTATGGTTTTTGCCAAAAACGCTCCTCGGCTTGCAAGTAGGCATCTACGCCGGTCATACGGGCCAGTTGCGGGTCCTGCCAATACAAGAACGGTTGGTTAAACAAGGCCGCTCCGTTGAGTTCGCTGCCCAGCGGATCCCACATAAAATAGATGTTTGGTAAAGACTCCTCGGGAAATTCCGCACGCACTTGTTTTTCGGTGGGGAGAATGCGCAGTACAAAGGTTTTGGCCGGGTTCATTTGGGCAGTCAGCGAAAAAGGGGCCGTATATTCCACATGCATCCCTCCGGTGTGGATGACAAACAGCGCGTCGGGGTGTTGGGCACGGTATTTTTGGATGGTTTGGGCAAATTGTTTGTTGCGCCATTTCATCCCGGTCAACGAAGCATAATACGGGGTGATTACGTGCGTGGCCCGGTCCGCATGTTCAAAGCGGGCATAGAGCGACAGTTGGGCATCTTGCAATACTTCTTGGGGTTCCAACCCAATAACCGGGATATGATTATCCCGCGCGGCGCGCCATACTTGGTCTAGTCCGGAGCGTTCTTCCTTAGGTAGCACACTATATTTGCCTTGCGGGTGGAAATGCGCTTGCTCTTGTTCCAACGCTTCGGTAAAGAGAAAAATTTCTTGCGTGGGGCGGGCTTGGCGTAGTTGCGTGAGCAGTTGGGCCATGACGCTACGCACGGGGACAAAACAATGTACCTCCCCAATAGCCAGGGTATTTATTTGCGAAGGAAGTTGTTGGATGACAAACGCGATCGGGTCCGCCGGTTGCGGGGATTGGGCGGCGGCTTGACGTAAACGGGGTAAATTTTCTGCCAGAGGGGTCCAAACTTGGTCACGCAGGCGGTAGGCCTCTTTCAAGAAAATGCGGTTTTCCAGGGCGGAAAGATATAAGGCTTTTTGCCGGGGGGTGTAATGTTCCAGCGCGCGTGAAAGGGGCAAATCGCCGGAAAGGCCCCATTTGAAATTGGAAACGGGTTGCGAACCGTGGATGGTGGTTTTCCCCAAGGGGAATCCCTGGCGTATCCTTACAGCGTGTTTGCGGGCGTGGGCGGCGCGGCGCTCAAGTACACGGGTTACTTGAAACGAATACAACCCCGTGCGGCCTACGCGTGCTTTGCCGGGGATATAGAGCGGATTGCCCTTGCGTACCGATTGGGCCACCCCGCGCGAAAGGAGGGACAGTTCCTTGGCAGTAGCAATTGCTACCTGCGCGCGGACGGGGCCGGCCAGTATACACAAACTAATCAGTAGTAGGCACCATCGGTTCATATCGTTTTTACTTAAACATTTCATCCATTAACAAGTCAAAAATAAGTCCTTCTTTATCAACTTCTAATTTCAGGCGCACATCAAACCCGGCCAAGCGGCTCAGTTCGGGGTCAGGCAGGTGGATGAGCGGCTGCGGGAGATTTTCTACCAGCATTTGCTCTAACATATCATGATAGTTGGCAACTACGTGGCGGTTTCCCTCTTCGGCATCTATTTTCCGGGTTCTTATTTTATGGGACGGAACAAAAGAAACGACGTAGGGCTTTTCGTGCTCAAACGCTTGCGAGAGCGTAAACGGCTGATTATACCCGCAGTGCCCCATGCCGCTATATACTACAAACAAGGCTTCCGGTTCTTGCGCACGGTACTTTTCCAGGGTGCGTACCCAGGCTTCGTTGCGCAGGCGGACCCCCTCCAAATTGGCCCACTGGTTTAATGTTACCAGTTTGGTGCCTTCGGTATTCTGTACCTGTTGTTTGCTTAAGTCCCCTGTTACAAATTCTGGCTCTAAGCCGATTACTTCTATATCGCGGCGTAGAGCAGATTTCCATATCTGGAGCATTCCCAGCGGCGTGGCGGTGGCCGCGTTGGCGGCATAGTGAAGTTCCTCGGGCAAGAACTCCGTAAACAATACAATTTTGCGGTTGGGATTTTTCTCGCGTAATTGCGCTAACAACGTGACAATGGCTTCATGAATTTCCGGCACGTCATGTACTTCACCCAGAAATAACATACTGGTTTGGTCGGGGATGTTCTCCAACAGCCACGTGAGCGGGTTTTCCGGGCGCGGGCTTTTGGCAATGGCTTCTTCCAACTGCGGCAAACGCGCGGTCAGATCCACGGAAAGTTGTTTCATACGTGCTGTTTCTTGGACGAGCAAGCGGTTATTGTGAGAAATCATGTAATTGCCTACTTGTTGGCTCGTAGTTAAAAACGGCTTATCCGGGTAAATTTTCTGCCAGTGTGTATTCTCAAAACTTTTCATGCGGGCAGCAGGCATGCCAGTATGGGAGCGAAGGGGGAGACTCAAATCCAAGTGGGCTTGGCTGGCGCGATCAAAGGAGAGAATGGCGCGCCGGCTCAACAAGGAGGAGATTTCCCTTTGACGCTGTAGGGTATAATTCCCTTTGCGCATGTCGTGCGTAAAAGCGCGCCGGGCGGTGACGGCTTTGGGGGGGCGTTTGGGGGAGCGTTTAGGGCTTTTTACTCCAGCTTGCGCTTGGAAGGGAAACAGCAATATACTTAAAATTACTACCCATAACCAGGTTCGTTTTATCATATATGTCTCCATTTTATGGTAAGGTTAAAAAAACAATGTATTTAGCTTATCCATTTGATCGTGTATCAGAATTTGTTGTTCTATTTCCATTTTCTTGTACTCTAAATTGACCGGCACTTTAATACGCATATCAAAGCCGGAAAGGGGGGCCAAATCGCCGGATTTCCAATGCAATACCTGCTGGGGGAAGGAAAGTAGTGGGTCGGTCCGTTCCAAATTGTCAGCATAGTTGGTATTAAACACGCGTTCCTGCGGGCGTAATTGCTTGGTGGGCACCAGTTCCAGCATAAAGGCACTGCCTTTGGGCGCGCGGGCCGCCAGTGAAAACTCATAGGTATACAGACTGTGTGCGCTGCCGGTGTAAACCACAAAAATTGCCTCGGGGTTTTGGGCGCGGTACTGTTGCAAGATTTTCCACCAATGCTCGTTACGTATATGCATGCCTTCCAGCGTGCTCCAGATAGAGATAGATTTTTCTTTGTAAAAGTGCGGTACTTTGATAAAGTAGTTGGCATCGGCAAATTTCGGTTCTAAACCCACGACGCGGATGCCTTCTTCTTCGGCCGCGTCCCATACGCGCTGATAATATTTGAACGGGTCGCCCGACAGGGCCTTTGTCAGTACGTGGCCGCCTTGGCTGGCCGGATCTGAAAGAAATTCCGTAAACAAAAAGATTGGCGTATTGGGGTGGCGTTGACGTAAAAGCGGAAGAAAATCGCTCACAAATTCGGAAAGTTCCGGGTACCCGTGGATTTCGCCCACAAAAATATTTTTAGCCTGTGCGGGAATATGGCTGACGGCATATTGCAGCGGATTTTCCGGCTGGACCAGCGCGCGGGCCTCCTCATAAAAACGCGGGATCGCCTCGTCAAAGCGGGGCCAAAAGGTTTCCATCCGGCGTAGGTGCTGTAGAAACAAACGGTTGTTTTGCGCTAAAATATACGCTTCGGTGAGTTGCGGGCCGCGTACCGGGTGAAGCAGGAAAGGCTTGTCCGGATAGACGTGCGCCGGTTTTAACGGGAACAATTTAACTACCCGGTTGGATTGGGGCGGGATGGCTTCCCACAATACATTATTATTGCTGGCGCGGGCGTAAGCGTCCATAGCCTGTTGGAAGGTACGTGCTACGCGGGTTTCTAAAATTTGTTTGCGGCGTTTGCCGCTTAAGTCCAATCGTTTGGGCAAGCCGGCGCGCCGGGAAACTGTAGCCACCGGGGCCGCTTTTTTTACCGGGCGTTTTATCTTCAAACCGGCTTGCGCCTGCGTGGCAAGCAAACAGGCACTTAAAAAAATAAGAGCAATTTTTTGAGTGTATCGCATATAACGGTTTATCCCTCTCTTATAATGTAGGATAATCATAGGCAAACTGCGAGGGCCCTTAGTCCTAGGTTTTCCCTTAAAAAGGACCTAGACCATAAGACCTAGGCCGCGTGTACGTAATCCGGGGAAATTGCTATAATACAAATATGACTACTACGCAACCCAAAACCGTGTATCGTTTCCACAACGGGGTTTATATCAATTTAACCAACCGTTGCCCCAACTTGTGCGTGTTTTGCATTAAGACCAAGTGGAAAATGGACTTTCACGGGAACAATTTGAATTTAGCCGGTCACGAGCCCAGCGCACAAGATGTTCTGCGTACGCTGGAAGAAGAACTAGCCCGGGCCCCGTTTGAGGAAGTTGTTTTTTGCGGCTATGGCGAACCGACTCTGCGGTTGGATGCGCTGCTCTATATTGCCCAAACGCTCAAAGGCTGGCAAGCGCAAGCCAAATTTCCGCCGTTCAAAATTCGCCTCAATACCAACGGGTTGGGCAGCCGCATCAACCACCGTTCTATCGTGGCGCAGTTGCGCCGCGTGGTGGATATTGTCAACGTCAGCGTCAACGCAGAAAGTGAGGAAAAATGGCTGAAACTGGTCCGCCCGGAACCGGAATATCAAGACGCTTACCCCGACGTGCTTTTGTTTCTCAAAGAGTGCGTGCAAGCCGGGTTTGAAAAAGTAATTTTAAGTTGCGTGGAAAACACCGGGGCCGATTTGCCCGCCCTGGCCGCGTTGGCCCAAAAGTACGGGGCCACTTTCTACGCCCGGAGTTTTTTAGATGAAAACAACTAATCTGCCTCGCAATTTCTTTGGCTTTTTTTTGGTGCTCTTTATTGGGGGATTGGTGTGGTTTTTTACGCAAGTGGAAGATTTTTACACCTTTGCTTCCGGCACGATTGAGGGCGCCCGCGCGGTCGCTCCGCTTAACAAAGAAGATATGCAAGCGCGTGTTACCCCACCGGCAGTTTCGTACGATACCGAGGTCAAATACCGCAAGTTTTTTATTACCGCGCCCGGGGCCAAGCAAGTGGAACTGCGCGCCGATTTTAACCGCTGGGGCAAAGACCCGCTGGTGCTTACCCCGTATAAGAAGGGCTATTTTGAAACGTCGGTTGCAATAGCCGGGGGCGAATACAAATACGTGTTTGCCGTAGACGGCGAAGAAATACCCGACCCGTCCAACCAAGACCGCCAAACCCTGGCCGACGGACGTGAAATTTGTATTAAAACGGTACGTTAAGTTATGAAAACAGCACGCTTGCAAACCCATAGCCGCCAAGAAACTTTGCTGTTGGCTGCCCATTTTGCCCAGTTGCTTAGAGGGGGGGAAATTGTGTTTTTGCGTGGGCCGATTGGGGCCGGCAAGACGGTGTTTGTCAAAGGGATTGCGGCGGCGTTGGGGCTTAAAAGTTCGCCCACCAGTGCCAGTTTTAGTTTGATGAAAAAATACTACAACAAACAATTTCGTTTGTTTCATATTGATTTGTTCCGCCTGGAAGAAGGCGAAGTGTTTAACTTAGGTTTTGAAGAAATGCTGGAAGACGAACAAGCCATCATCTTGGCCGAATGGCCGGACCCGATTGCCCGTATGTTGCCGACGGACCGGCTGGAACTGAATTTTGTCTTGCAAGAAGGCGACGAACGCACCCTGGAGTTGGCGTCCTTTGGGCGCGTGTCGGACCGGTTATTGGAGGGATTATGCAAAGCGGTGTAAGTGTGGTGATGGATACGTCCCACTCCCCGTTGCTTATAGCGGTAGAAAAAGACGGGAAAGTTTTTTCCGCGCGGCGTAGCGGCATCAAGCAGGAAAAATTACTCTTTCCGGTTTTGCAGGCACTGCTGGCCAAAGCCGGGGCCGCCTTGCCGGATATTTCACGCATTTTTATTATTCGCGGGCCGGGGCGTTTCACCGGGATTCGTATCGCGCTTACGTTTGCCTCTATGCTGCGTATGCTGAGCGGGTGTGAGGTAAAAGCCGCGACTCTTTTTGAAGTGATTGAACGCCAAGTGCGCGCCTCAAAAGCCTTTGAAACGTGGCAGGCTACGCACCCTACCGGGGCGGTGGCGGTGGTGTTACACGCCTTTCGGGAAGAATATTTTTTGCAGATTTTTGACGCGTCCAAATCGGCCCCACAGTGGCTGAGCCGTGAAGAACTGCTCACGCAACTCGCCGCCTATCCCCACCCGCTTTTTGTAGCCGGTACGGATAAAGACTTTGCCCCGCTTACGGACTTACTGCCCCGTTATACGCTCGCCCCGCAGACCGTTTGCCGCGTGCAAGCCAAAACACTGCTTAAATTACTGGGCGAGGCCAAATGGGCCAAAGACGCGTTAGAACCGCTTTACTTAAAGCCGGCACGTTTTGAATTGGAGGCTCCCAAATGAACATCCGCACCGCTTTACCCAGTGAAAGCAATATTCTCTTTGACATAGACCGCACGCAAACCTTCAGCGCACATTGGAAAGAGGCCGGTTGGCAAGCCGAACTGGCGCACCCGGCCGCCCGGGTATGGGCTGCCTTTGTAGATGAGCGGTTGGTGGGGTTTATTTGTGTGCGCGGCGCGGCGGGCCAGTATGAAATTACCAATTTAGCCGTCGCGGTGGGGCATACGCGCCAAGGAATCGGCCGCGCGTTACTAACCCACGCGCTACGTCAGTTGAAAGAACTGGGGGCGGCGCAAGTGACGTTGGAAGTCAGCACCGCCAACGAGCCGGCCCGCGCCCTCTATCAAAGCGGCGCTTTTAGTACGCTGGGGGTACGCAAAAAATTCTACCCCGACGGTAGCGACGCGCTGATTTTAGGGAAGCGGTTATGAGGACCCTTTTGTTGTGCTTGTGTTTGGCTTTGGCGGGCGGCGTATCTGCATTGCCGCTTAGTTCGCAAGGGGAACAGGAAGCACAACTTTTTAACGATTATCTGCAAGCGGTTTACGCCCAACGCGCCGGCGACCCGCAACGCTTTGAACTTCTGCAACGGGTGCTGGCACAAGCACCGGACAGTGCCTACATTAAACAGCAACTGGTAGCCGAAGCCTTGGCGGCCGATACTCCCAAACTGGCCCAAGCGTATATTGATTTTATTGACAACGCCCAAGACGACCCGGAAGCCTGGGCTATTTACGCCACATACGAGTGGCAAACCGATCACCCGAAAGAAGCCCTTGCGGCATACGAAAAAGCCGTAGAACTGGACCCCGATAATGAGTTGATTTTATTTCAGTATATTACCATGCTCTCCGCCCTGGATCCGCAACAGGCCGAAGAAGAACTTACGCAGTTGGCCAACACGCGCCCGGTGATTGCACCGGATATTTACACGGAAATCGGCAAAATTTACCTATATCACCAGCGGTATCCCAAAGCGTTGGAAGCGTTTAATCACGCCGCCCAGTTGGATACGAACGACCCGCAACCCCGTCTGGGCCGGGCCAGCGTGTACGAACGCACCAACCAGTATTTTTTGATGTTGCACGAGTTGGAAGAACTGGAAAAAATGGGGTACGTTACGCCGCAAACACTCACGCAGATGGCCTCGGTATTTGTAATTGTGAAAGATTTTCCCCGGGCTGAGCAGTATTATTTGCGTGCCAAAGAACTGGAAAACGATAACCTGGCCGCCAACTATTTTTTGGCGTTACTGGCCGAAGAAGCCGGCGATTATCCCCGTGCTATTACCTATCTGAAAGACTCGGCTGACTATGACGCGTCCGCCCAAAAGCAAGTGCAGGTAAGTTTCTATCAGCGCAAATTGGGGCAAAACGAGGCCAGCCTGCAGACGCTTAAAAGTGCCTACGAACAATTTGAAGACCAGTCCAAAGTAGCGTATTTTTACGCGCTCGCGTTGTACGAAGATGAACAATACAAAAAATCGGCCCGGGTGTTGGCTCCGTGGGTGGAAAAAGAACCGGACGATTTTAACCTGCGCTTGCAATATGCGTTTGCGTTGGAAGGACTCAAAGATTTTTCCGCCATGGAAGAGCAACTGGCTAAATTTGTATGCGTTTTCACTGGCACAACGCGGCGAAAGCTTGGACGTGGCGGCCGATTATATTGCGCGCGCCTTGGCGCAAGAACCCGATAATTATTCCTATATTGATACCCAAGCCTGGGTGTTTTTTAAGCAAGGCAAAACCGAGCAAGCGGCAGATGTGATGCACGCTATCCCAGATGAAATTTTGGCGGAAAATCCGGAAATTGCCTACCACGCCGCTTACATTTACGCGGCCCAAAATGACGAGCCCAACCTCGTGCACGTTTTTCATTTAGGGTGCGGCAAGCGGCCGGTCAAAACGTGCTTAAAAGAGATGCAGCGTTACTTTTAATTTCCTTCCAAATAGACCAACAATTTCCCGCGGGTAAACGTGAGGCGTACCCGGGTGGAAGTCGTTTGATTGCTTAGCGTGCGGGTGGTGCCCGGTGGTAAATTTTCGTCGCGTAAGGGATATTTGCATCCGGTGAGGGTGACGTGGCGGCACGGTTGCAAGGGGATTAAACTAAGACGCTTGTTTTTGGCGCACGCCAGTTGCGCGCTTTTGACCAGCGGGTAAATCATCCAATCTTCCCCGGCCACGCGCACGTCCAGTTTGCGCGCATACGCGCTTAGCGTAAGTAAATTGCCGATAGAAAAATCCCACCGGTTGCCCACAAAGCCTGCCAGCGTAACGTGCGTTACGTGGTTTTGACGTGCCCACAAAAGGGCTTTCTCTAAATCGGTATTTTCTTGCGTGGGTACGTGCACCAGGCGGGGAGCCAGTAATTTTTTAGTGCGGGGAGAAACGGAATCCAGGTCCCCAATCACCACGTCGGGCGTCAGGCCGGCGCGTAACGCGTGGTCCGCCCCGCCGTCCACCGCTAGTAGCACGTGTGCTTGCCGGGCCAGTTCGGCCAGGCGCGTTTGGCTTAATGTTGTCCCGTTACCAATCAGTAACGCCCGATAAGTTGGCATGCGGGGGTTTCCTCCCAATAAGTAAAATCACTAAACTGGTTAAAATCCCTATGTAAAAGGGGTCAATAATTTGCAAAAATTCGTTTTTGGGCAGCGCGTACCACACCGTCATCAGCGTAGCACTGGTCAGCGCACTGCCTACAAACAGCGTGTCGCTAATGCGGTTGGGGGAGAGGTAGTTGAGCAAAATGGGCACCAGCAAACACGCCGAAAAATACGACCCCAACACCAACCAAATTTCCTTAAAACTGCCGTGGAAAAATTGCGCCATTGCCACGGAAAACGCCCCCACCAGAAAAATAGAAATCCGGTTGGAAAGTACCACGTTTGCAAAGCGTTTGCGCAAGAGGTCAAAACTCAGCGTGTTGGACGCAATAAACAAAAACGAGTTAAGCGTAGAAAGGATGATAGACAAAATGCCCGCGACAAAAAATCCGCGCAGCCCCACGGGTAAGAGTTGCAAGGCGTAGAAGAAATACGCCTGGCCCGGTTGTGCTTGCGGCAACACCGCACGCGCATAGAGCGAGCCGGTGGTAGTGCAGAAATCAAACAAAAACCAGATGACGGTGGAAATCAAAATGCCCCGGCGTACTACGGTGGGTGATTTGGCGGCAAAACAGCGTTGGTAAAAACTGGGGTCAATTAACGTAGACAGCGCAATAAACCCCCAAATCAGCGTAGCCAACCACGAGTTTCCACCCGTGAGCGTAAAGTGTCCGGCGGGCAAGTTTGCTTTTAGAAACGTCAGCCCCCCAAAACTATGTACGGAAAATGCCACCACCATCGCCACCGCGCTACACATCACAAAAAATTGTACCAGGTCCGAAAATACGACGGAGCGCAGCCCACCCCACGCACTGTAGAGGCACACAAACAGCGTTCCCCAAATCATCCCGGAAAGTACACTTATGCCAAAGACCATGTGCAAAAATAAACCTAACGAGAGTACGTACGCCACCGGCGCAATATAGCAAAACGTAAGTACCGCGGTCACTTTGGCGGACTTGGGGCCGAACATGCGCCCGGCTAAATCGGGCAGCGTGTAGGAAGAGTATTTGGCTAGGCGTTTGGACACAAAGAACGCAAAAATCAAATACGCCACGTACCAAAAAAATCCCTGGGTTACAAAGTTAAAAATCCCGTAATTAAACGTAATTTCGTTCACGCCGAAAATGCCCCCGTACCACGTGGCCACCAGCGTGCACACAAACAGCGGCAGGGTAAGTTGCCGCCCCATAAGTAGGTAGTCCAGCGCGGAGGGTTGTTTGTTGCGGTTGATTTTCAGCCGCCACGAACCGTACACCGCCGCCGCCGCAGTAACCAGCAGTACCGCGGCAAAAACGACCCAATCAACCCAGTGAAAATACGTAACGGTTTTCAGTTCGCTAAGCATACTATTATTTTATCAAAAACAAGGCCTTGATTTTTAGTAGAATATATGTATACTTATAGTAATCGGGTTTGAACGTTTGTGAAGAAGCAGGGGGAGTTATGAATCGGGGATTTACGCTTATCGAACTACTGGTAGTGGTGCTTATTATTGGTATTTTGGCGGCTATTGCCTTGCCGCAGTATCAGCAAGCGGTGCGCAAAGCTACTTTTGCAAAATATATGCCTATCGTGGATGCTCTGTATCAGGCCGAGCAGTTCTATTATATGGAACACGGGCACTATGCAAGGCACGTAAATGAATTAGAGTTCGCTATCTCGCTACCATCTTCAAATTGTGAAGAAAAAATAGATGGCGGAGACGGTACTTTCAACTATTATGAATGTGGAAATGAACAGTTTGGCATAACGAATAATTTGAGTAGCGCGGAAGGCGGAAATGACAAAATTATGTACGTTAAGTTTTTCCGTGATACAGTTATTGGGAATGTTACCTTTCAGCAAGGGAAGGCGTATTGTTTTGCCAATGTGGAGGATAATCTTTCCAAGCGAGTATGCCAAAACGCAGGGGGTACTTATGTGGGGGAGCAGTGGTTTTCGTATTATCGGCTAGGTGACTAGCACGGTACTTTTTATAAGAAAACAAAACCCTCACCTTGGGCCGGTGAGGGTTCTTTGATAGTAATATTTTTACCAGCCGGTGAAGTACGGCGGAATTAAGAACGCAAAACTTAGCAGATACATTAAAATCAGTAGCGGCAAAATCCACTTGAGCCACCGCCCAAAACTAATGCGCGCAAAGCCGATGGCCGCAATCGTTACCGGGTCGGTCGGCATAGAGATATTGAGCCAACTGCCGCCCAACTGAAACGCCAGTACCATCGTTTGGCGTGAAATGCCGATTAGGTCAGCCAGCGGGGCCAATACCGGCATGGTAAGTACCGCTTTGCTGGACCCGGACGGGATGAAGAAATCAATCACCGTCTGCAGCATCATAGCCGCCCACGAGGCGCAAATCGGGTGGAGGTGTTTAATGGCACTGCTCATCCACTCCAGTAGCGTATCTAAAATGTGCCCGTTATTGGCAATAATCACAATGGCTTTGGCAAAGCACAAGAGCATGGCAATTTCCGCCATGCTGCGTACCCCGTCAAAGAACGCATCACTAAACTCTTGCATATTCATCTTGCCCAAAATACCGCACGCAAACCCTACGCCCAAAAACAACGCGGCAATTTCGGTAATGTACCAGCCTTCTTGTTCCAGGTTTAGCATTTGCATTAAATCAACGCCCCAGGTGTTGTGGATGAACGAGCAGATTTGCGGTTTAAGTACGCCAATCACTAATCCCACCAACCCCAAGCCAAACGCTAGGAGTACCCACTTTTGCCGACGGGTCATGCGGATGGGTTCTTTTTCCAGTTTCAGTTCTTTGCGTTTTTCCTGGTCAAATTCGTACGTTAAACTGGCTTGCGGATTTTTGCGTACTTTGTGCGCGTACCACATCATCCAGGTAATTACTACGGCGGTGCACACCATCCAAATCACAAAACGGTACCCAATGCCCGAGTACAGCGGCACTTGCGCGATACCTTGTGCAATCCCGACGGTAAACGGGTTGGTAAATGCCGCGGCGAACCCTACGCCCGCGCCCACAAACGGGATGGCGGTCCCCAGCGCGGAGTCATAGCCTAAAGACAAAGCCAGCGGAATAAAAATGGGGATGAAGATGAGCGCCTCTTCGCACATGCCGAACGTGGCCCCGCACAGCGAAAACACAATAATCCCCAGCGGGATAAACAAGAAACGCAGTTTCGGGTTCTTTTGAAAGAACCGGCTCACCGCGCCGATCCCGGCGGTAATGGCGCCTGTTTTTTCAACGACGCACAGCACCCCGCCAATCACTAACAAAAATACAATTACTTCGGCTGTTTCGGCAAACCCGGTAATCGGGGCCGTAAGTACATCAAAAATTCCTTGCGGGGCGCGTTCTACCGCGTGATACGTGCCGGAGACTACCATCATCCGTCCTTCGTGTTCTACCCGGTCGTACGAACCGCTGGGAACTACCCAAGTCATCACCGTTACTACGGCAATGATGCCTAGAATCATCGCAAATGTATTTAGTTTGATTTTTTTTAGGATGCGTGCCATTGTTTTTTGTTTCACCTCTATATGTTTTAAGATAATTTATAACAAGTAAATATTTTATAAAAATATGGAAAAGATTTGGAAAAAAATTTCCTGTTTTTTTTGATATACTGATACTATGCTCTACATTGTGCCTACGCCTTTGGGAAACTTGCGGGATATTACGCTTCGCGCGCTGGACGTGTTGCAGACGGTGGACGCCGTGCTGTGCGAGGATACCCGCCGCACGCAAACTTTGCTCACGCATTTTCAAATTCATAAACCGCTCTACCGATATAACGAAAATGACGAGCGTTCGGTGGCGCGCTGTTTGCAGGCGTTGCAGGCCGGCAAAAACTGTGCGCTGGTGAGCGATTGCGGCACGCCGTGTATTTCCGACCCGGGGTGGAAATTGGTCCAAGCCGCGGTGGGCGCGAATATCCCGGTGACGGCTCTGCCGGGCCCCAGTGCGGTGGCGTGTGCGCTTTCGGGCGCTGGGCTGACGGGCGGCGCGTTTACGTTTTTAGGGTTTTTGCCGCGCAAGCCGGGTAAAGCCGCCAAACTGCTTAGCGCGGCGGCCGAACTGCAACATCCCGTGGTGGTGTATGAATCGCCTTACCGCGTGGTAAAAATGTTGGAACTGATTGCCAAAACGTTGGGGGAAAATATCCCCGTAGTAGTGGCGCGTGAAATTTCTAAAGTATATGAAGAGTATCTGCGCGGCCCAGCCGGAACCTTAGCCGCCCAATTTGCTAAAAAAAATAAAGTACAGGGCGAGTTTGTGCTGATTATTGACTGCTTCGGTGCCCGGGAGGAAGAACCTGATGATGACACAGATCTATAACATCCGCACCTTAACAGACGCCCAAATTGCCGCGGTGGCGCACGCGTTGTCGGGCGGTGCGGTGGCGGTGTACGCTACCGATACTGTCTATGGCATAGGCACCGGCGCGTTTTGTGAAGACAGCGTCCAACAGATTGCGTCTTTTGGCCCGGGGGCGTTGCACGCGGCACAAGTATTTTGGCCGGGGGGGCTGACGCTGATTGTGCCGCCCAGCCCGGCGGGTAAGCCGCTGCTGCGCGGCAGCCAAGCGTTGGGGATACGCGTGCCGGCGCATTTGCCGCTGCTGCGTATTTTAGTGCAGATGAATATGCCGCTGGCATCCACCAGTGCCAACTTGCACGGGCAAGCGGTGCTGACGCGCGAAGAAGACGTGTTAGACTTTTTTGACGGAAAAGTAGAATATATTTTGACGGACGGCACGCTAAGCCCGTTGGCTTCCACCGTGCTGGACGCTACCTGTCTGCCGTACACCGTGCTACGGGCGGGCAGTATTGACCCCGAGGAGTTACGCTGCGTCTATGAAGACGTAGAAGATTATTTATGAGTACATCCCAATTTTTGCTGTCTTATTCACTACTGATTATTGCCATTATTGCACTGCTGACGTATTGGATTACGCGCAAGTTTGTGCTCAAAAAAATGAACCGCACCATCCTCAAGGCCGAGCACAATTACCAGCAACAAATTGCCAACTTGCAAATGCAACTTTCCGGTAAAGTAAATATGCTGGAAAGCATGGTGGAAAAGTTGCGCCTGTCCAACCAGGAACTCAACCGCTTGAACGACATCCGCTCCAAATTTATGTCTATTGCCGCGCACGATTTGCGCCAGCCGCTCTCGGCGATCCAGGGGTTTACCTCGGTACTGATGATGGACCGCAACACCACCGCCAACGCCGCCGGCGGCACCAGCGACCAAACCGCCCTCAACAACATCTTAAAGGCTACCGACAATATGAATATGCTCATGGCGGATTTGATTGATATTTCGCGCATAGAGTCCGGCCAGTTCAGTATGGACAAGCAACCCTTCTCGTTTAATGCGCTACTTGCTGATGTGATGGCGTTGCAAAACGTAGGCGCGCAGAAGAAAGGCATTTACCTGCAAAAGTGCGACTATCCCACCGACGTGATGGTTGTGGCGGACCGGTTCCGCATTTCGCAAGTGATTAACAATCTGTTGGGTAACGCTATTAAATTTTCGCCCCAGGGCGGACGCATTGAAGCACGCTTTTACGTGGATAACGGGCAACTGACTTTCCAACTGACCGATAACGGCCCCGGCGTAATTCACAGCGAAAAAGAGAAAATCTTCCAAAAGTTCCACCAGTCCGACGTGGACCGCACCGCCAAAAAACAAGGCTGGGGCTTAGGCCTCTCTATTGCGCAGGAAATTATAGAAGCGCACGGCGGAGAGATTGGCGTGGAGAGTGCGGGGCTAGGACAAGGCTCCACCTTCTGGTTCACCCTTCCGCTAAATTAACGACACCGCGACGTTACACTTTTACGCACCCAGGTTAAACGGAAAAAGTTTAACCTGGGTTGCTTTTATGCGATACAATTTTCCAAAACCTGTTTATCTTGCGGTGACTTGCCTTTTATGCGATACAATTTTCCAAAACCTGTTTATCTTGCGGTGACTTGCCCTTGACGTGTCATCCAGACACGCCTATGCGGGCAACTTTTCCCCGCAACCTAAAAGCGGTTTTGAAAAATCATCTGGGCAGCGCAAATACCGGTGCTAGCCTGCACAGCCAAGGTTCACGACACCGCGACGTTACACTTTTACGCATCCTCTTATAAATGTCATCCCCGAGTGTTTCTGTCGGGGATCTTCTCCTTGTTCTTCTCAAGAGGTGTAGATTCCCGCTTACAGCCTTTGAAAATGACGCTTTATAATAAAGGCGGTCATCCCGGACTTGATCCGGGATCTTCCACGCACGCTGTTGCCGCGCGTTGTGTGGGTTTATTTTTCGCTAAGTTTATGGACGTACGTGTGCAATTTGTTCAGCGTTTCTTTGCTTACGGTGTGTTCCATTTTGCACGCGTCTTCTTCGGCGGTTTTGGGGCTGACGCCCAGCACGTGTTGCAAGAAATGACGGAAGAGTTCGTGCCGGCTTTTTACATCCTGCGCGGCGCGGCGGCCTTTGGCGGTGAGCGTGATACCGCTGTAGCGTGCGTGTACCACGTAGCCTTCCTGCGCCAGGGCCTTCATAGCCCCGGTTACGCTGGGGGTTTTTACGCCCAACATATCGCGTATGTCACTCACGCGGGTCATGCCGTTTTCATCGGCGCAGAACGCAACGGCTTCTAAATAGTCTTCCATGTTGGCAGTCAGTTTCATACCCTTAGTGTAACATATTTTCCCGCAAAAGTGGCTTGCATTTCGCGTGCAATAGATGTTTAATAATAGCAAGGAGAACCGAACCATGACTACGAAAACCTATTTGTCTCACTTTTTAGAAGAAGTACATACCCAAAACGCCACGCAAAAAGTTTTCTTGCAAGCGGTGGAAGAAGTAGTACAAACCCTTACCCCGGTGCTGGAACATAAACCCCTTTATATAAAGGAGAAGATTTTAGAGCGCATGGTAGAGCCGGAGCGGATGATTGTGTTCCGCGTACCGTGGAAAGATGACAAGGGCGAAATCCACGTCAACCGCGGCTACCGCGTGCAGTTCAACAGCGCACTGGGCCCGTACAAGGGGGGGATTCGCTTTCATAGTTCGGTGACGATGGACTCGCTCAAATTTTTAGCCTTTGAACAAACCTTCAAAAATAGCCTCACCACGCTTCCGTTGGGCGGCGGCAAAGGCGGCAGTGACTTTGACACCCGCGGCAAGAGTGACGACGAAGTCATGCGCTTTTGCCATGCGTTTATTGACGAACTGTACCACCATATCGGCTATCATACCGACGTCCCCGCCGGAGACCTGGGCTGTGGCGCGCGCGAGATTGGCTACATGTTCGGCCAGTACAAAAAACTCACCAACGATTTCACCGGCGTATTTACCGGCAAAAAACCCAACTGGGGCGGCAGTCTGTTGCGCCCGCAAGCCACCGGCTACGGGGTGGGATATTTTGCACAAAATATGCTCGCCACCCGCCAAGATAGCCTCAAGGGCAAAGTGTGTGTGGTGTCCGGCGCGGGCAACGTGGGCATTTACACCATGGAAAAACTGACCCAGTTAGGGGCTAAAGTCGTCGGGTTCTTAGATTACGACGGCAGTATTTACGACAAAGACGGCCTTAACGAAGAGAAACTGGCGTTCTTAAAAGACCTTGTGTTTGTGCGGCGCGGCAGTGTCAAAGAATATGCGGACAAATTCCCGTCTGCGGTTTTCCGCCCGCACCAAAAAACGTGGGATATCCCGTGCGATTGCGCCTTCCCCACTGCGTGTGAAAACGAACTCACCGGGGCGGATGCCAAGACACTTCTTAAAAACGGGTGCAAGTTAGTGTGCGAAGGGGCCAACATGCCCTCTACGCCCGAAGCGGTAGACGCGTTTAAGGCGGCAAAAATTTTGTACTCCCCCGGCAAAGCCTCCAACGCCGGCGGGGTGGCGGTGTCCGGCCTGGAAATGACCCAAAACAGTATGCGTATTTATTGGACCGCGCAAGAAGTGGACGATTACTTAAAACGTATCATGGCCAGTATCCACACCAGTTGTTTGACCTACGCCCAAGAGTTTGCCACGCCCGGTGATTATGTAGCCGGCGCGAATATTGCGGGGTTTATTAAAGTAGCCGATTCAATGATTGACCAAGGGTTGGTTTAACGACTTCGCGAAGTTACGCTTTTACGCACCCAGGTTAAACGGGAAAAGTTTAACCAGGGTTGTTTTATGCGATACAATTTTCCAAAACCTGTTTATCTTGCGGTGACTTGCCCTTGACGTGTCATCCAGACACGCCTATGCGGGCAACTTTTCCCCGCAAC